>JBLYYV010000062.1:0-5197 GCA_048550095.1 Gammaproteobacteria bacterium | reverse complement strand
GGGTTGCCCATCGAGATGGCGACTTCGGCCGAGACCTGGGCCCACAGCAAGCGATTCGAATCGTCGATCGGCTGGCTCAGGCCGTTCAGAATGGTCCGCGCGACGTCGGGCGTGCCGGCCAGCAAGCGCTCGCGCGCGGTCAGAATCAGGTAACGCTGGCGCAGTACTGAATCCGACTGTTGCGCCATCCGCTGATAGAGCTCCGCGGCCGCGACGTGCCGGCCCTGGGCCGACAGCGATTCGGCCGTCACGACGGGCTTGTCGGGCACGGTGCCGGTGTCAACCGGCGGCACGGTGCCGCAGGACGCGATCGCCAGCGCGAGCACAAACATTGCAGCTACGGCAATTTTCGGCGCGCGGATTTCGTTGCCGGACGGTTCCCGGCGTAGACTTGCTGTCATCGTTGGCTGGTCAATTGGAAGAATTTTCAGGAGTTTTATGTGTCGAATCACCCAGGGACACTGTTTGTCATCGCGACCCCGATCGGCAACCTGGACGACATCAGCGCACGTGCGCGGGAAACGCTCGACCGGGTGGATCTCGTGGCTGCCGAGGATACCCGCCGGGCGGGAATATTGCTAACGCGCATCGGCGTCCACAAGCACCTCGTTTCGTTGCACGAACACAACGAGGCCGAGCGCGTCGCGGAGCTCGTCGACGATCTGCTGTCGGGCAGGGATATTGCCCTGATCAGCGATGCCGGAACGCCCCTTGTCAGTGATCCCGGCTTCCGGCTGCTGGCCGAGCTGCGCCGCCGGGATCTGCCTGTAAGCCCGGTTCCCGGCCCGTGCGCGGCCATCGCGGCGCTATCGGTCGCAGGGTTGCCAACCGACCGCTTTACGTTCGAGGGGTTTCTGCCCGCGAAGGGCGGCGCCCGCCGGCGCCGGCTCGCCGACCTCGTGCACCGCACCGAGACGCTGATCCTCTACGAGTCGGTCCATCGAATCCGCGACGTTCTGGAGGATATCGAGCAGGTCTTGGGCGCTGACCGACAGATCACCGTCGCACGCGAACTGACCAAGCTGCACGAGACAATCTACCGCGGCCCGGTCGAGGACGTTCGCAAGATGGTCGAGCAGGATCCGGGCGGAGGGAAGGGCGAGTTTACGATCGTGGTCGGGGGCGACCCCGAACCGCCCGATGTGGATAACGCCAATCTCGAGCGCGTCCTCGAAATTCTGCTCGCCGACCTGAGCGCGAAACAGGCCGCGAACCTGGCCGCCGAAATCACCGGCGCCGGCCGCAAGCAGGCGTACCGGCTTGCCAATGAGCTGCGCGACCGCCTCGACCCGGATCGGGTCGACGTCGGCGGCGAAGATCCCGTTACCTGAAACGCTTGTCCCGCCGGTCGCGGGTGAACTAAGGTAGCCGCTGGAGCCGGCCAGGCAATCGCCCGATCGTGAGATCGGGAGGAAAGTCCGGGCTCCGGCGGACAGGGTGCCAGGTAACGCCTGGGGGGCGCGAGCCCACGGAAAGTGCCACAGAAAATATACCGCCACGGGTCTCGGCCCGCGGTAAGGGTGAAATGGTGCGGTAAGAGCGCACCGCGCGGGTGGCAACACGCCGCGGCACGGTAAACCCCACCCGGAGCAAGACCAAATAGGGGAGTGCTCGGGCGCCTTCGGGCGTCCGAACCGTCGTCCGCGCGGACTCCCGGGTAGGTCGCTAGAGGCCGATGGTGACGTCGGTCCCAGATGAATGATTGCCCCCGACAGAACCCGGCTTATCGGCCGGCTCCTTTTTCCTGCGCTATGACCAGCCGATTGGCTGGTGGCCGAGTTCGGTCGATCTCCCGAATTGCCTCAGCCGCGTCCGGCTTGGGCTGCGGGGTTGGTGTTCCAGCGCGCCGCAGCATGAGCGTCGAGATTCAAGATGGCGTGGGGTGGTGTAAGGGACTCGGTCGTTGTCCGCCGCCCAGGGCGGGGAGAATTTGCGACTCGCTAAACCTGCGGCGGCCATCCCTGGCCGCCTCCGGAGCGACTCCGCCTCGCTCTCGCGTCCTGCTTCGCTCGGCTACGACGCCGCTCGCTGCAAATTCTCCCCGCTCTGGGCGGCTAGTTTCTTCGGGATGCTGAGTTTCGACGACTTGAATTCGATCATCGTCGCCGATATCGACTCGACGTCGTGCGGGACGCTATCTCAATTTCGGCCTCCGATATTTCGCGCAGGCACCTCGCAATACTGATTTCCCTTGGAGATCGGAGACTGCCGGAACAAATTCCTGACGCCTTTAGCGAGGGAATTTCGTTGCGGCAGTAGGCCGATCGGGGCTGGTTCAGGCCGCCGCAACCAGCACCGCCTGCCGATAGGGGGTCGGTCCAAGTCGCCGCAATCAGCCCCGCCTGCCGATCGGGGTGGCAGAGGCTGCTGCATGTGGTCCCGACCGCACGGCATGCGGAAATTCGACCCGAATCACCCGATTTCGCCCGCGATGCCCTCGAAATCCGAGCCTCAGACCCGGATCGAGGCAGTGGGCACGCCGTTTGCGCAAACCTGCGGTTCGGCCATCGAAAAACCACCCTTCCCGGTGGAATTTAAGGGCTTTTTACAATCGTCACATCCCGCCCGAACAAAGCGCCATAACCGACTGATTTTGTATTATCCGTTGACATAATTTGCCTCCGGTTTGCCTCTCGAAATCACGGCTAAGTCGCTGTCCTGAAAGAATTAATCGCTACTTTGTGTTGACGGTGGGTCAGGGGGTACCTATAGTGTCAGGAAGTGGTAAAAAGTGGGAAGAAATGGGCCAGAAGGCTTGGGGTACATGCTTCGCGGACCAACAAAAATAACGCTCGACGCCAAAGGCCGCGTGTCCATTCCGACGAAGTATCGGGACCGCCTCGCTGCGCGTTGCAATGGTCAGATGATTTGCACCGTCGATCAACGCAGCTGCCTGCTGATTTATCCGCTGCCGGACTGGGAGGAGACCGAACGCAAGCTCATGCGCTTGCCGAGCCTGAATCCGACGGCACAGAAACTGCGTGGGTTGTTGATGGGCTATGCCACCGATCTGGAACTGGACGGTCATGGCCGGGTGTTGATCCCGAAAGAGCATCGTGAGTTCGCCGGCCTCGAGCGGCAGGCCATGATGTTCGGACAGGGCAACAAGTTTGAGATGTGGGATGAGGGTCGCTGGACGGATCAGCTGAATCGCTGGCTTGACGAGGGTGCTGCAGACGGTTCCGAACTGCCGGACGAGCTCGAAAGGCTGTCGTACTAGTCGGTCGATCAGGTCGGTTGGCGTGTTTCCAGTGAGTCGCGAACTCCAGGGGGTTGTTGAGTGATAGCGCCGCATGTGCCGGTGTTGCTCGAAGAAACCATGGAACAGCTGGGTATTCGTTCGAACGGTATTTACGTCGACGGGACCTTCGGAAGAGGCGGGCACGCTCGCGCGATGCTCGAGAGATTGGGGCCAGAAGGGCGATTGCTGGCAATTGACAGGGATCCGGAAGCAGTCAGCGCGGGTGAGGCGCTTGCCGGAGACGACGAACGCTTCGAGATAGAGCGTGGGAATTTTACGGAATTGCGCGGGTTGTTGGAAAAACGCGGCTGGATGGGGAAGGTCGACGGCATCTTGCTGGATGTCGGAGTCTCTTCGCCGCAGCTCGACGACGCCCGGCGCGGGTTCAGCTTCAGGGATGACGGGCCACTCGATATGAGGATGGATCCTTCGGCCGGGCAGAGCGCGCGAGACTTTGTGAACTCGGCAACAGAAGAACAGATAAGAACAGTGCTGCACCGTTACGGGGAAGAACGAGCCGCGCCGCGCATCGCGCGGGCCATTTGCGCGCGCCGCCAGGAGCGACCGATCGACACGACCGCGGATCTGGCCGGCGTCGTCGAGTCGGTCCTGCGTCGCAAGCCAGGCGCGAAGCATCCCGCGACGAAGACCTTCCAGGCGATTCGCATCCACGTCAACGACGAGCTCGAAGCGCTGCGATCGGGCCTGTCTCAGTCGGTCGACGCGCTGACGCCGGGCGGGCGTTTGTGTGTCATCAGTTTTCATTCACTGGAAGATCGGATCGCCAAGCGATTCCTGCGCGACAACTCGCGCGTTGACCCGGCGCTGTCCCGTCTGCCGGAGATTCCGCCCGCCGCTCGGCCGCGGCTGCGCCTGCCATCGAAAGCGATTCGCGCCGGTGAGCCGGAACTGCAGACCAACCCGCGTGCGCGTAGCGCCACGTTGCGCGTCGGCGAGCGACTGTCATGAACAGTTTGTCCCGCGAGTACACACTGATCCTGGTGCTGGCCATCGCGGCCATGGCGTCTGCGATTGCCAGCGTCTATGCCAAGCACGAGTCGCGCAAGTTATTCACCGAGCTGCAGGCACTCAGCACCGAGCGCGACAAGATGGAAGTCGAGTGGGGCAAGCTGCAGATCGAGCAGAGTACCTGGTCGACGTACGGTCGCGTCGAGCAACTGGCACGCGAGCAGATGGACATGCGCGTGCCGCCCCCTGAAGAGGTGAGCCTGCTCGCGCAATGAAGACCAAAGCACACATGGAAGCGGCCGCCCGGCGCAGTTTTTCGCTGCGCTGGCGTTTCGTGGTCGGTTGCCTGTTGCTGGGCGGCGGCGTGCTGATGGCGCGCGCCGTGCATCTGCAGGTTTTCAATTCCGAGTTCCTGTCGCGCCAGGCGGACGTTCGCCAGCTGCGGCTGGCGAAGATATCGACCCATCGCGGCGTCATCACGGACCGCAACGGGGAGGCGCTCGCCGTCAGCACGCCGGTCGACAGCGTCTGGGTGAACCCGCGCCAATTGTCACAGCTTCCTGATCGCATCGGAGAGTTGGCCGGGGCGCTGGGCGTCGACGACGACGAACTGACGCGGCGCGTGACGCAGAACACCGGCAAGGAATTCATGTATCTGCGGCGCCACATGCGTCCGGATGATGCCGCCGGGATTACGCGCCTCGGTGTACCGGGCGTCGATCTCGAGCGCGAGTACCGTCGCTATTACCCGGCGGGCGAGGTCGTCGGCCATTTGATCGGCTTTACGGATATCGACGACGTGGGTCAGGAGGGTCTGGAACTCGCCTACGACAACTGGCTCGCGGGCGAGGCCGGCAAGAAACGCGTGCTCAAGGATCGGCTCGGTCAGATCGTCGAGGACGTCGAACGCATCAAGCAGCCGAGCCCGGGCCGCGAACTCGCAGCCTCGATCGATCTGAGAATCCAGTATCTCGCATACCGCGAGCT
>JBLYYV010000061.1:0-3828 GCA_048550095.1 Gammaproteobacteria bacterium | reverse complement strand
CCGGCTGGCTAGGTACTTTCCCGCGCCCGCCCGGCGGCAATCTGGCGTAGAATACCCGGCTACATTTTTCGGCGCCTGCGGCGCGCCAGGCCCTGGCGACCGGTGGCAACCGGCGGGATACAAGAACGAGGAAACCCATGACTACAGGCAAGCAGACCATCAATTACACGCTCACGGACGAAGCCCCCGCGCTGGCCACCGCCTCGTTGTTGCCGATTATTCGGACTTTTTGCGCGCCCGCCGGCATCGATGTCCAGCTCACGGATATATCCCTCGCCGGGCGTGTCATCGCGGTGTTCTCGGATGTCCTTCCCGAGGACCAGCGGGTCGAAGACGGCCTGGCCTTCCTGGGCGAGCTGACCCAGGACCCGAATGCGAACATCATCAAGTTGCCGAACATCAGCGCCTCGATACCCCAGTTGAAGGAGTGCATCGAAGAGCTGCAAGCCCAGGGTTATGACCTGCCCGATTTCCCGGAGGATCCAGAGACCGACGCAGAGAAGGACGTGCGCGCGCGATACGCGAAGGTTCTCGGCAGCGCGGTCAACCCGGTGCTGCGCGAAGGCAACTCCGATCGGCGCGCCGCCGTCCCGGTCAAGAATTTTGCGCGCAAGTTTCCGCACTCGATGGGCCCGTGGTCCAAGGCCTCGCAATCGCACGCGGACTATATGCGCGGCGGCGACTTCTACTCCGCCGAGCAGTCGGTCACGGTTGATGAGCCGACCGACGTGCGAATCGAGTTCGTCGGCGAGGATGGCGCCGTCGACGTCAAGAAAGAGCTGAGCCTGGAGAAGGGCGAGATATTCGACAGCATGCGCATGAGCGTCAAGGCATTGCGGGCGTTCTTCGAGGAGACCCTGCAGGACGCGAAAGAGTCCGGCGTGATGTGGTCGCTGCACGTCAAGGCGACGATGATGAAGATCTCGCACCCGATCGTCTTCGGCCACGCCGTCACCGTATTCTATAAAGAAGTGTTCGACAGGTATGGCGAGCTATTCGATCGGCTCGGCGTCAACCCGAACAACGGCCTGAGCAGTGTATACGAAAAGATCGAGGGCCTGCCGCAATCCCAGCGCGACGAAATCGAGCAAGCGATTCATGACTGCTACGAGCATCGCCCCGAGCTGGCGATGGTCGATTCCGTCAAGGGCATCACCAACCTGCACGTGCCGAGCGACGTGATCGTCGATGCCTCCATGCCGGCGATGATCCGCAACAGCGGCAAGATGTGGGGCGCCGACGGCAAGCCGAAAGACACCAAGGCGGTCATGCCGGAAAGCACCTACGCGACGATTTACCAGGAGATGATCAACTTCTGCAAGACCAACGGCGCGTTCGATCCGGTCACGATGGGCACCGTGCCCAACGTCGGTCTGATGGCGAAGAAGGCCGAGGAATACGGATCGCATGACAAGACCGTCGAGGTCGAGGCCAACGGCGTGATGCGCGTGGTCGATGCCGCGGGTAACGTGTTGATGCAGCATGACGTCGAAGAGGGCGATATCTGGCGCGCCTGCCAGACCAAGGACGAGGCCGTGCGCGACTGGGTCAAGCTGGCCGTCACCCGCGCCCGCCTGTCCGATACGCCTGCCATTTTCTGGCTGGACCGCAATCGTCCGCACGACGTCAACCTGATCAAGAAGGTCAACGTATTTCTCGAGGAACACGACACCGCGGGCCTGGACCTGCGCATCATGACCTATGTCGAAGCCATTCGCCGCACGATGGAACGCGCAATGCGCGGACGCGACACGATCTCGGTGACGGGTAACGTGCTACGGGATTACCTGACCGACCTGTTCCCGATCCTCGAACTCGGCACGTCGGCCAAGATGCTGTCGATCGTACCGATGCTGAAGGGCGGCGGCATGTATGAGACCGGCGCCGGCGGTTCCGCGCCCAAACACGTGCAGCAGCTCCACGAAGAGAATCACCTGCGGTGGGACTCGCTGGGCGAGTTCCTGGCGTTGGCCGTTTCGATCGAGGCGATGGGCATGCAGCACGGCAACCCGCAGGCAAAGATCCTGGCCGATACCCTCAACGACGCCATCGAGAAACATCTCGAGAACAACAAGGGTCCTTCACGAAAGGTCGGCGAGCTGGACAACCGCGGCAGTCATTTCTACCTGGGTCTGTACTGGGCGCAGGCCGTCGCCGCGCAAACGGAAGACCCGGAAATGGCAGCGCGGTTCCTGCCGCTGGCGAGCACGCTGGCCGCGCAGGAGCAGAAGATCGTGGACGAACTGGCCGCCGTGCAGGGCAAGCATGTCGATGCGCTGGACACCGCTTACTACCATGCGGACCTCGATGTCGTCAGCAACATCATGCGCCCCAGCGAGACGCTGAACGCGAGCCTGGCCGACTTCAACGACTAGAGACGTACCGGGGTCAGACCGCCTTGGGTCTGACCCCTTTTAGGAATTCAGCCCAGCTTCTTCAGGAACGCCTCGAACGATGTGCCGGGTCGGCCCATCATGTCCTGAAAGATCGAGGTCTTGACGCCCGGCGTCGTGCCGTCCTTGATTTCCGCGAACAGTATGGCGACGGCCTCGGTGTGCCAGTCGTTTCTCTGAAACGGTCGGAGCTTTTCCTTGAAGGCGTCGGGATCGCAGTCATCGTATTCGATCTCGCGTCCCAGCACTTCGCTCATGATCTTGGCGATGTCGGCGAAGGTCAGAATTTCGTCGGGCCCTGAAATGTCGTAGCACTGGCCGTAGTGCTGCCCGGGGTTGTCATCCGTCAGGATGTGCGCGATGAACTCACCGGCATCCGCGCAGTCCGTCAGGCCGACTTCGCCCTGGCCCATCGGCAGGGACAGCTGGCCGCTGGCTTTCGCGCCTGCGATTGAGCCGATCAGGTTCTGCATGAAAAAGCTGGGCCGCACGAACGTCCAGTTCATGCCGGATTCCATGATGGCGTCCTCCGCCGCAATATGCGCCAGCGGAATCGGGCTGGTCGTGCCACGCACGGCCTCGGGTGAAGACACCTTGAGAATCCACGGCAGGCCGGCCTGTGTCGCTGTCTCGATGAACGACAGCTCCATGCGCTCCTGCTCTTCACTGTTCGGCAGGATCAGCACGGCCCGGTCGATACCGTCGAGTGCGGCACGCACCGACGCCGGGTCGTTCAGGTCGCCCTGCACGAGCTCGACGCCCTTGGCCGCCCAGTCTGCGGCTTTGTCGAGGTCGCGAACCAAAGCGCGAAACTTCACGCCCTTGTCGAGCAAAGCCGTCGCGGTCGCTCCGCCGTTGTTGCCCGTAATGCCCGTCAGCAAAATCATGATCTTTTCCTTATTGGAGTCGGTGTCAGACACCCGATATTAAACGCATTCTAACGATCCGGTGTTAGCCGGTACCGTACCCAAGGGCCGCGGTACGATCGCCTGGAGCGCGAATTTTCTCTGGTGTCTGACACCAATGGCTTACTTGAACGTCCAGCGGAAGCCGATTCTCGCGATGTCGCTCTGGCCGTTGACGCCGTTCGCGCCTTCGACGACTTTCACGTTCATCGAGAACGTCCGGGTAAAGGCATAGGCGCCGCCCGCCGACCAGATGAAATCGCGCAGGGTGTCGTTGCCGCCTGAATCGAGGTCGCCCGCGGCCAACGAGATCGTGCCGAACAACGAAAACTTGTCGGTGATGTTGCCGTTGACGCCGACCTTGCCCTCGATTGCCGACGGGTCATTCGAGGAGCCACCGGGATTGTCCTGCGTACCGAACCAGAGCCCGCCTTCGAGGAAGAGGTCGACTTTCTCGGTCATCGGGAAGTACCGACCGCCGTTGAAGTTCACATACGTATTATCGACATCGCCGGCGGCCGTATCGCGGG
>JBLYYV010000060.1:0-3396 GCA_048550095.1 Gammaproteobacteria bacterium | reverse complement strand
GCCGGTGTACGTGTTTTCGAGAACTCACGCGTGTTGTCTTACACATCGACTGATCCGGCGATCGTCAAGACGGCCTCTGGCAGCGTGAAGGCATCGTTCATCGTCCTCGCTTGTAATGGCTACCTGGGTAAGCTCGAGCCGCGCTCCGCGGGCAAGATCATGCCAATCAACAATTTCATGATCGCGACCGAACCGCTCGGCGAAGAGCGAGCCCGCGAGCTGATCAATGGGCGATTCGGCATTCACGACACGCGCTTCGTCGTGAACTACTTCAGGATGTCCGACGATCACCGGCTGTTGTTCGGCGGTGGCGAAAATTATCGGCCGGATTTTCCGCCCGACATCGCGAAGTTCGTGCGTCGTCCCATGTTGAAGCTGTTTCCGCAACTGAAAGACGTGCAGATCGACTATGCCTGGGGCGGCACATTGTCGGTTACCGTGAACCGGTTGCCGCACCTCGGACGTCTGGAGCCCAACGTTTTCTTTGGCCAGGGCTACTCAGGGCACGGGATCATTACAGCCAATTTCGCGGGCAAGGTCATCGCCGAGGCGATTGCCGGCGTCGCGGGCCGCTTCGATGTCTTCGCCAAGCTTCCTATACATACGTTCCCGGGCGGCACGATGCTCCGCTATCCGGGTATGGTATTGGGCATGCTGTACTACACACTAAAAGATCGCATCTGATGAGCAAGCCTGTCGACATTGCCGTTGTGACTGGCGGTGGCCATGGCATCGGTCGTGCGATCTGCCGCCGGCTGCATCGCGACGGCGCGCAAGTCGTTGTCGTCGATCTCGATGCAGCTTCGGCAAGGATCGTGGCTGAGGAGACAGGGGGCCTCGCCAGGGCAGTCGACGTCGCCGATGAGAAAGCAGTTCGAAAACTGGTCGACGAGATCGAGAGCGACCTCGGGCCCATTGATCTGTTTGTTTCAAATGCCGGTGTCGCCTTTGGCGATGGCAGTGCCGGCGCAATATCCGCGAAAGGTGGGCTCAACCCTGTGGGTGACCGGTGGGAAGCCTGCTGGCGGGTCAATGTCATGGCGCATGTGTTCGCGGCGCGCGCACTCGTGCCGCGCATGCTCAAGCGCGGCGGCGGCCGGCTGGTCAATGTCGCTTCGGCTGCGGGACTCCTGAGCCAGATCGGCGATGCCGCCTATTCGGCAACCAAGCACGCGGCGGTGGCCTTCGCCGAATCACTTGCCATCGACTACGGTGATCGCGGTATCGATGTTTCCGTGGTCTGCCCGCAGGCGGTCGCGACACGCATGATCGGGATCGACGACGACTCGGACTCGATGGATGGCGGTTTCGGCGGCAATGATGTCGACGGCATCATGAGTGCTGACGATGTGGCCGACATCATTATCGACGGCGCCCTTGAAGGGCGTTTCATGATTCTCACGCATCCGCAGGTTGCGACCTACTTCCAGCGCAAGGCGAGTGATCACGACCGCTGGATCAGCGGCATGCAGCGCTTCAGGGACAAACTGAAATCCTAGGGCGAGCCACTCGCCTGCCAGAGCACCGAGGAACGCTGACCCGAACGGCAATAAGCCAGCACGGCCCCGGCGCTTGACGCGACCGCGTCCTGGAAGCTCTTGACCATGTCCATGGTCAAGCCACTGCGATCTATGGGAATGCTGTGGAACGCGATGTCGTGCTTCTCGCATTCGGCGGCGATCGCGGCAGCCGTCGGCTGTCCAAAGTCCTCTCCGTCCGGGCGATTGCAGATAATCGTCGCAAAGCCGTCGGCGGCGAGGGCGTTAACGTCATCCGGCTGAATCTGCGAAGCAACGGCACAGGTTTCACTGAGGCGATACAGGGTCATAGAGTCAATCCTACCGCAGCCGGCGCCGACCGAACGAAGATATATATTCCCATCACAATCAGGAAGTAGCCGAACCAGCGTTTGAGTTTTTCCTGCGGCAGTCGCCGCGCGAGCTTGCTGCCAATAATACTGCCGGCGATGCCGATAGCTGTAACGACAAGTAGCGTCGTCCAGTCGAGCTCGAGAGACTGTTGTTCGAGCACGTCGAGGTACTTGTAGAAGCCACTGAACGATTTCAGTGCGATGATGACCAGGCTCGTGGCAACGGCGTGATGCATGCTGAGTCCACCGAGCAGGACGAGCGCCGGCACGATCAGGAAGCCGCCGCCGACGCCGACGAGGCCGGTGATCACACCGACAAGCAGACCGTCTGCCGCGATCTTTGCCACGGCGCGTGGTTTGCGATCGGCGTGTTCGAGATCGACGGGGCGCAACATGAACACGGACGCCAGCAACATCACACCAGCAAACAGTGCGAGTTGCATTGCACCGGTGAGGTAGGCAGCCAGGACCGCGCCAAGATAGGTGCCGAGCATTCCTGGCAGGCCGAAGACAAGGACACTACGCCAGTCGATGAGCCTGGCGCGCAGGAACTGCAGACCGCCGGCGAGGGCGATACTGCCGACGATGAACAATGAGCCTGCAATCGCGACCTTCTCGTCCTGTCCGATGAGGTAGACGAGTACGGGTACGGTAAGGATCGACCCGCCCGAACCCAGGAGGCCGAGGCTGAGGCCGATCGCCAGTGCGCCGGGCAACGCCAGCATCGATTCCATGGTCCCGTGCCTCGCGTCAGACGGCGTCCAGGGGAATCTTCAGGTAGCGAATGTCGTTGTCTTCCGGAGCGGGGAGCTGACCCGCACGCAGGTTGACCTGCAGGGACGGAAGAATGAGCTTGGGCATACCGAGCTGGCTGTCGCGCCCCTCGCGCATTTCTACAAACTCCTCGCGCGACACCTTGTCGTTGATGTGGATATTGCCCGCCTTCTGTTCGGCGACGCTCGTCTCCCAGGCATAGACATCACGGCCGGGCGCCTTGTAGTCGTGACACATGAACAGGCGCGTATCGTCGGGCAGGGCGAGGATCTTCTGGATCGACTCATACAACTGGGCCGCGTTGCCGCCCGGAAAATCCGTGCGAGCGCTGCCGAAGTCCGGCATGAACAGTGTATCGCCTACAAAAGCTGCGTCGCCGATGACGTAGGTGATGCAGGCCGGCGTGTGGCCGGGCGTAGCAATGACCTGTGCGGTAATGTCGCCGATGGCAAAAGACTCTTCATCGCCAAACAGGTGGTCAAACTGGCTGCCGTCAGTGGCGAGGTCCTTCAGATTGAAGACGCCCTTGAACGTCTCCTGTACAGCTGCGACATCCTTGCCAATAGCGGCCTTACCGCCGAGCTTCTCTTTGATGTAGGGAGCACCGCTCAGGTGGTCGGCGTGCACGTGCGTTTCGAGTATCCAGTCGACCCCCAGGTCGTTGTCGGTGATGTGACTGATGACCTCGTCCGCGGACGTCGTGGAGGTTCGGCCTGACGCGGGATCGAAGTCGAGCACCGGGTCGATGACGG
>JBLYYV010000059.1:0-6577 GCA_048550095.1 Gammaproteobacteria bacterium | reverse complement strand
GACTCAATCATCGTCTTCGCCCCGTTCCGCGGCGAGTTCCGCGCCGACGCGTCGATACGCGTCGCGAAAGCTGATGCCCTCTTCGAGTACGATCCGGTTCGCGCGACCGGCGGCATAGATCGACGCGTCGAGTTCGATGTTGTCGGGGATGAACTCGATGCCGCTTACCAGGTGCGCCATGATGTCGCAGGAGTCGCCGGCCAGGTCGATGGCGCGGAACAAGGGCGACTTAATGCGTTGCAGGTCGCGCTGGTAGCCACCGCCGAGCTTTGCCGGAATATTCAGGATCTCGAGCAGCGCGGCCTGCAGCGTGGCGGTCGCCCCGCGGGCGAGTTCGAGCACGTCCGGGTTGCGTTTTTGAGGCATGATCGACGAACCGGTCGTCATCGTCAGCGGCAGCGATACGAACGCGAACTCCTGCGTATAGAACATCAGCAGGTCTGACGACAGGCGCCCGAGATCCTGCGTCAGCAGTGTCAGTTCGAAAACGAGCCCCGCTTCGGCCTTGCCGCGTGATAATTGCACGGCCGTGACCGGTTCATGCACCTCGTCGAAACCGAGTTCGCTGGCCGTCGCATCGCGATCTATCGGCAATCCGGGCACGCCATAACCAGCGGCGCTGCCCAGCGGGTTCTTCGACAGACGCCTGCGGCTGGCCGCGATGCCCGCGGCGTCGTCGCGCAGTTCGCTGGCGAACCCCCCGGCCCATAGCGGGACCGTGCTCGGCATCGCCTGTTGCATGTGCGTATAGCCCGGCAGAACCGTGTCGGCTTCGCGCTTCGCGAGGTCGTCGAGCGCGGTCGCGACGGATTCGGCCGCGTCTTCGAGTGCATCGGCCACATCGAGCAGATAGAGGCGCAACGCCGCCAGGACCTGGTCATTGCGTGACCGGCCGAGGTGGATGCGTTTCCCGGCTTCGCCGATACGATCCGTCAAACGACTTTCCAGTGCCGTGTGCACGTCCTCGTCTTCGAGGGTGATGTGCCACTGGCCATCGGCATGTTCGCGTTCGAGCTTCTCGAGCCCGGCGCGGATATCATCGAAGTCGTCGTCCGAGAGCAACTGCTGCTGATTCAGCATCGAGGCGTGCGCAATCGAAGCGCGGACGTCGTACGGAACCAGTCGATCGTCGAGCAGATGATCCTCGCCGGCGGTGTAACGCAGGATGCGTTCGTCGAGCGGTTCACCCTTGTCCCACAGGCGCTTCATGTCAAGGTACTCGGCGCCTGCTCGGCGGGCGATAGCGTATCGATGTTCTCGACGACGAGCGTACCGGTGCCCTCGTTGGTAAAGACTTCGAGCAGCAGGCTGTCCGGCAGCTTGTGTGAGATCACGTGGACGCGCTTGACGCCGCCGCGTATCGCCGCCTCGATCGCCCTGGCCTTCGGCAGCATGCCCTCGGCCAGCGAGCCGCCCTTGTGCAGGCGCTCGAGGCCGTCGAGATCGATGTAGGACATCAGCGACTCGGGATCGCTGCGGTCTTCCAGGATGCCGGGTGCACCGGTCACGAGTATCAGCTTCTCGGCGTCCAGCGCCGCCGCGAGTGCAGCTGCAACGGTATCTGCGTTGATGTTCAGCACGGTGCCGGATTCGTCGGCCGACAGCGGGCTGATCACCGGCACCAGGCCGCTCGCGATCTGCGTGCGCAGTATGTCCGCCTCGACGGATTCGATATCGCCGACGAAGCCGTAGTCGACCGGTCCGCCTTCATGGCCGTAGACGTCGACCGGCGGACGCTTGCTGGCGCGAATCAGGCCGGCGTCGACGCCGCTGATGCCGACCGCGGGTATCCCGATATCCCGGCACGCCGCCAGGATGCGCGTATTGATCTGTCCATTCAGCACCATGGTCGCGACTTCCAGTGATTGCGCGTCGGTCACGCGGCGGCCCTCGACGAAGGTGGTCTCGACGCCCAGGTTCGTCGCGAGTTCCGTGGACTGGGGTCCGCCACCGTGCACGAGCACGATGCGAATGCCCAGTTCATGCAGAATGCTGATCTGCTCGAGGAAGTCACGGGTCGATTCCGGGCTGGCGAAAATTTCGCCGCCCGCCTTCAGCACGAAGGTCTTGTGCTTGAACATTCGAATGTAGGGCGCCGCATGTTTCAGCGCGGCGACGACGATATCTCTGTTTTCAGCAGTTTCCATGTATTTCATTCTCTATCGTTGACACGATGTTCGAGTCATTCGGCTTCGCTCTATCAACCGAGCATGATTTTGTGCAGCACGGCCATCTGCGCGAACATACGGTTCTGCGCTTCCTGAATGACGACGCTGCGTGGCCCGTCGAGCACCTCGTCGGCGACCACCACGCCACGGCGCACCGGCAGGCAGTGCATGAACCTGCAGTCGTCCTGCGCCGTATCGAAAGACGAATTGTCGATGCACCAGTCGTCGTGATTAGCGCGCAATTCTTCATCGGCCATGCGGTCTTCGTAATGTCGCGTCGACGACCAGGACTTCGCATAGATGATATTTGCGCCCTCGAATGCAGCAGCCCGATCGTTGGTCTCGGTCAGTGAGCCGCCTGATGCGTTCGCGGCCGCCCCGGCTTTTTGCATGATCTCGTCGGGAAGCTCGAAACCGTCGGGGCGCACGACCGTGACGTCCATGCCGCGAGCCGCGGCCATGTGCACCGTTGCGGCCGGCACGGCGAGCGGCAGCATCCGCGGATGATAGGCCCAGCTCAGGACGAACTTGCCGCCATCGCGCGGTACGCCTATGTCGTCCATCGTCTTCCAGTCGGCGAGGCTCTGACACGGGTGGTTGATCGCCGACTCCATGTTAATCAGCGGCACATTGCAGAGCTCGTGCATCGCGCGGAACTCGAGGTCGGCGAGGTCGTCAGCGAGGCGATGACGTTGTGCGAACGCGCGAATACCGATCGCATCGGCATAGGAAGCGATCACCGGTACCGCTTCACGAATATGTTCGGCCGCCTCGCCATCCATGACGATGCCGGGCCGCGTTTCCAGTCCGTGTATCGACATATCCGGGGAAATGACGAACGAGCCGCCGCCGAGTCTCGTCATCGCCGCCTGGAACGAAGCCAGCGTGCGCAGCGACGGGCTCATGAACAGCAGCGCCAGTACCTTGCCGGCGAGCGCATTCGGTTCCGGGTTCTCCTGCAAATGCCTGGCGAGCTGCAACAGCTCCTCGATCTCGGCTGCATTGAGGTCGGCCAGGTCATAATAGTCTTTCATCGATCTTTCCTTGTCTGGGTCTCTGGTATTCGTGTGCCCGCGCTATTCTTCCGGCAACTCGGCGAGCGCGCCGAGCAGACGCTGGACATGCTTCGTTTCAAGAATATAAGGCGGCAACAGCCTGACGACGTGTGGGTCAGTGCTGGTGCCGACGAGCAGGTCGCGTTCGAGCAGTTCGTTGCGGACCGTGCCCGCGCTGCGGCGGGTGCGCAGTCCGCGCAGGAAGCCCTTGCCCTGAACGCTGTCAACCGGGCCGATCGGGCAGGCCTGCGCGATCTGCGCGGATAGCGATCGAACATTGTCCATCAGGCCCTCTTTCTTGATCACGTCCAGAACCGTGCTCACCATCGCGCACGCCAGTGGCCCGCCGCCGAATGTGCTGCCGAGGTCGCCCGACGCCATGGATTTCGCGACATCGTCGGTCACGACGACCGCGCCGCAGGGGATGCCGCCGGCGATCGACTTGGCGAGCGTAATGATGTCCGGCTCGACCTTGTAGATGTTCGTCGCGAACGGCTCCCCGCAGCGTCCCATGCCGGTCTGCACTTCGTCGACGATCAGCAGCGCGCCCTTGTTTCGGCAGGCTCTGGCGATCGTGCGAACAAACCCAGGGTCGAGGTCATAGGCACCGGCCAAACCCTGTACCAGCTCGAGAATGACGGCAGCCGTGTCGTCGCCGACGACGTCGTCGACCACCGCACTGTCGTCCCGCGGGATGAAGTCGACTTCAAACGGCGTATTCGGGAACGCGTACCATTTCTTGCGCGCACCCCAGGTGACGGCCCCGGCCGCGGCCGTGCGGCCGTGGAAACCATGCTCGATCGCGGCGACGCGCGTGCGGCCCGTCAGCTTGCAGGCGATGCGCAGCGCGTTCTCGTTGGACTCCGCGCCGCTGTTCGTGAAGAAGACGTGATTCAGGTCGCCCGGTGCGAATTCAGCCAGTGCATCCGCAGCGGCCGCGCGCACGTCCATCGCGACAGCGTTGCTCTGGAACAGGACCGTCTTTGCCTGCTTGTTGAGCGCCTCGAGCATTGCCGGGTGGCCGTAACCGAGACAGGCGACCGCGTGGCCGCCATAAAAATCGATGATTCGACGATCACCGTAATTCAGGTACACGCCGTCGGCGCTTTCCGGCTCGATCGGCAGCTGTCCGTAGACCTGCAGCAGGTGCTGAGCTTCATGTTCACGCGCGTTCATATGGGCTTCCGGTTGTGCATCACGTCCAGGCGAGCGCCGGGCTCGTCAGCCCCGTCGTCTCGTGCAGGCCGAGTTGTCTGTTCATCCATTGCACCGCGCCGCCGGCGGCGCCTTTGACGAGATTGTCGATCACGACGAATACGGCCAGCGTATCGGCGTCTGTCGCAACGCCGATATGCGCGTAGTTGCTGCCGACCACATTCTTGATTCGTGGCGTGCCATCCTGAACGATGACGAACGGACTGTCGCTGTAAAAGTCCGCGAGCGCGTCGCGGATGTCGTCGGCCTGCCGCGGCGTGGTCATCCTTGCCTGCATCGTCATGTGTATTCCCCTGGCGAACGGCCCGGAGTGCGGAATGAAATGCAGCGAGGGTCGCGTGCCGGTCGCGTCCTCGCAGAGGCCTGCAACTTCCGGTGCGTGTCGGTGTTCGAGCGCCTTGTACGCGAACAGGTTCGAATGTCGTTCGGGATGGTGCGTGCCCGGCGCGGGCGTGCGCCCGGAACCGGTGCTGCCGGTGATACCGATCGCATACAGGTTCGGGCCCGCGATGCCGAGTTGTATCAGCGGCACGGATGCCAGCAGCAACGACGTTGCGAAACAACCCGGGTTCCCGACATGCGGCTTGTCGGTTGCGGCGACGTGCTCCGGCAACCCGCTGACGAAGGAGTCGAGCAGCTGCGGGGCGCCATGGGCCTGGCCGTATACCGCCGCATACGCGTCGGCGTTTGAGTAACGAAAGTCGGCGGACACGTCCACGACCGTCAGCTCGCAGTCGCTCTCCTGCGCGGCGGCGAAGAATTCCGCGACCAGCCCCGCGCTGGCGCCGTGGGGCGCTGCCGAGAATAGTGCGACCTTGCCCGACAGCAGTGCAAGCATGTCCTCTTTCGTGCCGAAGTGAAGTTCGCCGTAGGCATTTTGCAGCTGGGGAAACTGGTCGCCGAGCTTCGCGCCGGCGCGTGATTCGGACATGACGCCAGCCACCTCAAGCTGCGGATGACCGGCGAGCAGGCGCAGCAGTTCGCCGGCGACGTAGCCTGTTCCGCCGAGGACAATCGTCTTGACCGGTGCGCTCACGAGTTCGCTCCCTGCAGTCCGATGGTCTCGGCGACGACATCGCCGAGCGCAGTACCGTGGGTGATCGCATTGAAAGCCGGCGTGCCGAGGCGTTCGGTAATCAATTCCGTTCCGACCAGGTTGTCGGTCGCCGGCCCGGTCACGACGTGCGGCTCCAGGCCGAAGTCGTCGCGCAGCAGCTTGACGCCGCCCCATGCCGCGACGGGATCGTTCGCGCACAGCACGAGGCACGAGATCGAACTGCGAATGCCCGCGTCGCGCAGTATCGCCTCGACACCATAAGCGCCGAGCAGGCCGTCCCCGAGTTCAAATACGATGGCGTCCGGTCGCTCGGCGGCGAGGCGCGTCAGCATCATGCGCGTGACCGGCGGCCCGTTCTCGGCCGTGGTCGTGACGACGCCGAAGTCCGTGAAAATCGATGTGTTGCGTGCCCCGGCGTCTTCCATCGCGAGAATGTCGCGGCGCAAAGATACGCCGGTGGCCTTGAATGCATCGACCTTGTGGCCGAGGTGGCGCAGCCGGCTGACGATCGCGCTGGCCGCCGCGGTCTTGCCCGAGTCCATGCTCGTCCCCGCGAGGACGACCACCGGTATGCCATTTGTGTCGATCGCGGCGTCGTAGTCGAGCTTGTCCGTACCGACCCTGGCCGTCACGCCGATGCGTTCGCCGAGGTACGGAAACTCCAGCACGGCGCCGAGCACTTCGGCATCGAACGGCGCGCCGAAGTTCGCGTTGATCGAGTCGCAGATGCCGAGAACGCCCCCGATGTTCAGAACCTGAACCGTGTCTCCGGGTGCCAGCTGTTCGGGAATATGGCCCGAATAACCGAACAGCGCTTTGCGCTGCCCCAGCGCGCCCACGATGATGTCGCCGCGGCTGACCTTGGCCATGCGACCGCTCGTCAGTTCGAGCGTGTTGTAGCTGCTCTTGCTGTTCAGGATGCGCGCGGCCACGAGGACGCCTTCCTCGCACGGAATGTCGGCGCTGACCTGCAGCTTGCGCTTGATCGGACGGTGCTGGGCAACCGATGCGATCTTGTCCGCGATAACGGTCTTCATATTCGTTCGCTGTCCTTGCTCAGTCAAAAGGCGTGGCTTCGGCCG
>JBLYYV010000058.1:0-15973 GCA_048550095.1 Gammaproteobacteria bacterium | reverse complement strand
GCCAATCCCTGGCCCGACCAGTAGGCCTGAACAGCATCAAGCACGATGCCCAGCGTGATCACGCCAATGCCGAAAAACAGCGCGACGAGTAACACCGGGAGCGGATCGTCGAGGGGGTGTAGCCAGAGTGCCGGTACAACGTTTTCATTCGCGAACACGGTGCCGAACAGCACGCCAAACACCATCGCCATCACACCGCCGGGAATCAGTAACGCGAGCGCGGGATATTGTCGCCGGAGCCACAGACCCGCGGCGACGAGCACCGCACCCTGGCCGATATCGCCGAACATATAACCGAACATCAGCGGTGCAACGAATGCCACGATCGTGCTCGGGTCGACGTCCTCGGACGACGGCGTGCCCATCAGCTTGCCGAAAACCTCGAACGATCTCGCCCATGCCGGGTTGTGCAGAATCATCGGCGAGATGGCGCGCTCGGGAGCGGGCGGAAAACGAATCAGGTGGTCCAGACCGCATTTGTCCAGCCGGCTTTCGAGGGCGGCGCCGTCCGGATCACTGGTCCAACCGGTGACCCATGCGAAATGTTCGGTCGTTGCCATCTGCGGGACTTCCCGCGCCATCCAGTTGAGGAATCGCATGTGGGCGAGCAGGGCGGGCAGGTCTTGTTGCGTCGAAAGGTCGCCGAGGCGTTGGTCGATCACTTCCTGTCGCGCTTCGATTTTTCGCCGCCGTTCCCCGATTTCGCGCGATGCATTCGCACGACCGGCCGGCAGCCACGCGGGAATATCGAGGCAGCGGGCTTTCAGTCCCCGCATCGTTTCGTCCAGCAATTTGATCTCATGCGCCTTGCCGGCTCCAAGGACGAAGTTTCGCGAGTCCGTTTCGACCTTGTGCAGCAGAACGGATGGGCCGACGGTGGTCGGCCAGGTTCCGGTCGGAAGGGCGTAGAGACGCGCCGACATGATCGGACCCGCTGCCGCAAGGTTTTCCAGGTTCGGGTAATCAATGTCCGGCATTGAGTCGAGCCAGTCGCGAATCAGCCTGAGCGAATTGAATTCACGCGTCAGCTGGTGATGCTCGGTGATCAGCGGCTCCGCCTGACGCGCCCATTCGCGCAAAGTTCCGATGACCTGCTCGATGACGCGTAGATCAATCGTGTGCTGATCACCGTCCGGCGGCTGTGGTGGTGGCCAGAAGGTCGAGTAGCGTTCCGACAGTGATGTGAACTCGTCCAGCACTGCACGGATTTGTTCGAGGGATTCAGAATGCGTCGCGTCGCTGTAGGTCTCCAGCTGGACTTTGCCGGTTCTCGCCAGGCACTCGAGCACCGCGCCGAGATTCTCACGACTCGTCAGCAACTCGAACCATCTGGCGGGAACAGGCCTCAATGTATAGCCTCCGTCCTGTGGTTTACGACGTGCAGCCGCAGTAATCCGGCGCGCAGGTGGATCATGTCGAGGCTGACGAGCCCCAGGTGTCCGAGCATGGCCAGGATCGTCCGGGGACGCCGGCGCAGCAGGCGAATAAATTTCGTCTCCAGGGTGTCATGCCATTTGCCGAAATTGGCATCGGATGCATGCCAGGTCGCGGCGATGTCGCTGCAGGCCTGCTCGAGTTGCATGTTGGTTGATGCATCGTTGCCGGGCCAACTGATTCGCCATGCCGACACCCACGAATCAACCGGATGGGCCGGATTCCAGTTCGCTATCAGCGGCGACCAGGCGGATCGATCCAGCGACTCGCGGAAAGCGTGTTCGCCGGACAAATCGAAGTCCGCGAAGAGCGGGTCATCGGTCATCCAGCGCATCGGCCGTTCGCCGTGCAGCAGGTGATTGATCGCCGGCAGCAGGGGCAGCGATTGCAGCCAGAGAATTGCGGCGCGCCAGCGTTCCGGAACCCAGTCCGACAGGGCGAGCAGGTTTCGGTTCCAGTCGGCGCGCATGGACCGTTCCCACTGCGCGGGGTCCTCGTTTGCGGCGAAGTGCCTGACCCAGTGTCCGAGGTTCGATGCACGGGCCAGCTGGAGATAGCGGCCCGCATCCCTGCACGAATCAAGTTGCCGCCACTGCTCCTGTGTTAATCGATCGCCGTGGCGAGCCTGAATTCGCGCCTGCATGTATGCAAATTTTGCACGTTCATCCATCTTCGTCCGTGGTCAGCCATTCGGCGAGTTCGGTCGCCAGCATCTGGAGTTGCTGCGAATCGAAAGCGGGTAGGTGTGTGTCCTCCGAATTCGCGCTAGCCGATCGTCGGAGGCGGTCGATCTCTGCGTGCGTATCGGCTGCTACATTGCTGTGAATTGCGGCGATGCGTTCATCCGCGCGCGCCAGGATGCGGTGCGCATCCTCGCTTGCTCGCTGGCGCAGGGCCGTTGCGGCCGCGGTCGCATCGGCAACGGCCGTCTTTACACTTTGCTCCGCCGCAAGTACGTCGTCGATGGCGCGACTAACGCTCGTTTCGCTCGACTCCGGCTTTTTGGTATCGGCGTTCATGGTCTGACATGGTTCGAGCCCGCTCCCGCGGATGTGCCGGCTATTGTGGTTTATAGACGAACGAGACGAGGAACGTGTTGACGTCGTAGTTGAACGGATCCGCGCCCATCGACAGGAGGTTGTTGACGGTGGCCGGCTGTACGCCTTGCAGGGCCCAGTCGGTCGAGTCGAACTTCTCGTACCAGTAGCCGATGCGGAACGTCGTCGATGGACGCCACTGGTAGTCGAGCGTCAGGCGCACGCTATGCAGTTTCGTCTTCAGGTCCGGGAACGGACCGTCCTGCGTCGTGTTCGCGATCGCGATGCCATATTCGCCAAGCGAATTTGCGTACGTGTAGTCGAGATTCAGTTTCAGCTTCTTGGTTAGTTCAGGCACCAGCAGGCCGACGATGATCGTATCGAACTCGTCGTCGTTCAGGCCGAGCCAGTTCGGGTCGCTGAAGGTCTGGCTATTCGTTTGTGCTGCGCTGATCGTCTCTCGCGTATAGGCGCCGTACAATGAGTTACCTTTGCCGAAGGCGACCGACGCGTCGACGCTCCACGCGAGATCACGCGTTTCCTGCAGGCCGATCTCGGACGCGCGGTAGCGATTCTCGGCCCACGTGCTTGTGATGCCGAGGTTCACGACGTCGGTCGGCACCATGCCGAGCCGAAACTCGACTTCGTCTCGGTTTCGGTCAGCCATGTAGAACTTGCGCATCAGCGGGTTCTGCGGAGCCTGTGCGCCCGTTAGCGGCGTGTAAGTCGTGCCGTCCCGTTCCTCGTGCGCGATCAGCAGCGTCGCATCGAACATGCCGCCGCTGCGGGCGCGGAACTTGGTCCACAGGCGATCGGCCTCGGTCTTTTCACGTTCCTGCAGATTGCGCTCGACCTCGTTGCGGTCCCAACCCGCCGCGATGCGTAGCCAGCGCGCGACGCGCAAATCGCCATCGAGCGCATATTTCTGCCGCTTGTAGCCATAGGGTCGATTGGTTGCGACGGGGAATGGCACGATGTCCGTCGTGACGTAGTTGTAGGTATCCATTGGCGACTGGTTGTCGCGGTCGTCGAGTCGATACTCGGCATTCAGGCGCAGCGGCCGCCACGGGCTGCTGGTTGCACGCAGGAACACGTTCGTCGTGTCGACCTTGCCCGCCAGGTTCTGGCGGGGGAGCGGTTGTGCCGGCAGGCTCGGATTGATTGTGGTGGGGAGGAACTGCTCGCTTTGCTCCATGCGCCCGGTCGCGATTCGGCCGGTCAGCGTCGTGCGAGCCGGTCCATGCCAGGCGCCCGACAGTGCAACCTGCTGGAAGTCGTTGTCGGGCGGCTGCGCCTGCTGGCCGCGATCGACGCTGCCGGTCGTGTAGGGGTTGTCCCAGGAATAACCGGCTTCATCATTTCTGAAGAACGAACCGAAATAGTCGAGATCGATATTCCACGTCGCGCCGGCATACCCGACGCCGAGTTCCAGCTGGTCGGTCGTGAAGTCGATCGGTTGCGTCAGCTCAGTGGCTGCGCTCAGGAACGCGCCCGGCTGCAACCGGTTGCCGTCCTGGTGTGTGCGCCGGTAATCGATCGAAAAATTCAGTTTCTGCCACGGCATCAGTTCGCCGCCGGCGCCCAGCGTGCGGCGCATCGTGTCGATGGTCTGTGGACGCAGCGTCGCGTCGAGTGCCGTCATACCTGCGGTGCTGCCCGCACGCACCCAGTTACTCGGCAACGTCAGGCTGTTACCGGTGCCGGTATAAGGCGTGGCCGTGTCGTCGAATACGTTACGCGGCAGTTCGTCGCCCCACAGCCAAGCCTTCCAGCTACCCTGCTTGCCGCCTTCGACGCCGAGGAAGCGGGAGTCAAGACCCAGGTTGGTGCCGAGGACTTCTAAGTATTTGCCCGATCCGCCCCAGTATTTGACGTCGAGGTCGGCGGCGAGATACGCGCCGTCCTCATTCAGGCCCGTGTACTTGCCGAAGCGAGCCGAGGTATCGCTGACGCCGATGACGCCGAGTTCATAATCCTGTTCCCAGCCCGACGGCAGCACGCAGGATTTGCATTCCCAGCGGGAGGTGTCGACCGCGTTGCCATCGGCGGCAGTCGCGGTGAAGGCGCTCAGCGCACCGAAGAGCGCGAGCGGAAAAATTCGGACATATGTCGATCTGCGCATGGCTGGTCCCCTCATGGCTGATCTTTCCCTGTTAGTCGCTCGGGCTCGTGAGACTTATCGCGCCAGCACGGCGCCCGAAGGATGATTGGTACCGTGAATCATCGGATGGCAATTCATGCAGCTACTGCCGAGCACGAACGCAGACGGATTGTTGTTCGCCAGTCCGTCATCCGTGAAGCCGACGCTCGGGTGCCCCGCCTGTGAGTGACATTGCTGGCAAAGCTGCGGCGGCCGACGCGTCAACAGCACCGGATGATTCGATCCATGCGGGTTGTGGCAGGACGTGCAGTCTTCGACGACCGGCGCGTGCTCCCACAGGAACGGCCCGCGGGTCTCGGCATGACACTCGTAACAGACCTGGTTCACGGTATCTCGCACGAGCGAGGCGTCGGCCTCGGATACATGCGGGTCATGACAGGACGTGCAGCCCATCTTGTTCTCGCGAATCGGATGATTAGAAGCCTTGAAAGTTGCGGCCTGCTCAGTGGCGTGGCACGCATAGCATACGTCGGACTGTTGTGCCCGAACCGTCGCCGGATCCTGTGCTGCGTGAGACTGATGGCAGTCGGCGCAGGACAGGGCTTCGTTGTCGTGGGCGCTGCCGTGCCAGCCAGGTCCCGGCTCACCGGTATGGCAGTTCGAGCAGATCGCATTCTGTTCCTCGATCGGGGTATGCGCGACGTCGCGACCGAAGTTCGTGATCGGCGGACGCTCCTGGCCGCGACGTACGCGGCCCGCATGCGCATCGCCCGCGCCGTGGCAAGCCTCGCACTGCAGGTTCGCCATGGGCGAGTTCGGGTCGGCGGTCTGCCCGTGCGGGGTTCTGAAGATCGACAGGATCTCCGGTTCCTCGTGGCAACCGATGCAGGTGTCTGCACCGCGGCGACTGAACTCGGGTTCCTCGGCGCCATCCTCGGAAACAGCCGGCCCGTTCCAGGCCAGTATTCCCAGCATGCAGACAAAGAGAAGGGGCGAAAGAGCCTTCAACTTCGTTTTCATTCTCTCTCGCCCCCTCGTGCGTTACGCGTTGTTACTAGTTGACGCCGTGTACGACTCCGACATCGGAGCTGCGGCCTTCACCATGGCAGACTTCGCAACTCTCGACGACGGTCCCCAGGGTGTCGTTGTCGGTGATGGTCCCGTCCGCTGCCTGGCTGGCGTTGAACGAGGCACCGTTGAGCACCATGTGAGACTGCGCGCCATCGCTCTGGTGGCAACCATAGCAGGCTGCTGCCGTCGGCGAAATATTGACGTCGTCCGTCGGGTCACCGAGATCCGCGCCGCTGTCGATCGTCGTCGCCAGCACGAAGTTCTGGTTCACCGGATAGAACGTGTCACCGTCGTGGCAGTTCGTGCACGTGTTCTTCTCGGCCGGGAATACGACATGCGTGTAGTCATGCAAGCCGCCGCCGAAGCCGTAGAGCACCGTGTTGCCGGCATGAATTGCATGGACCATTTGCTTGAAGTCGATGGTCTCTTCCTTCTTGCCGTCCGCTGAAGTGTTTTCGTCTACACCGGCCTCCATGCGAGCCCGAATATCCGTGGCGTTCGCGTTGTGGCAGGTCACGCACAGCGGGATGCTGTCCGTGCGGTTGTTGCCGTGCAGGGACAGCGACTGGTGGCAGTTGTTGCACGTGTCGATGTCGACCACGTCGCGTCGTGCGACCGGCGTCGCGTCCGTCACGCCAAAGTAAGCGACGGTACCCGTGACCGGGATGCGTTCGACGCTGCCGTTGATATCTACGGCCGGGTGGCCTTCGATCGCCACTGCGAGCGAACCCGTAACGTCAGCCGGCACGGCTACGGTCGAAGTGATCGAGAACGTACCGTCATTGTTGTCGGTGGCGTTGCCGCCGAGTGGATCCATGCTGACGACCTGGGCCGGCGAGCCGGGACGGAACCCCGGAACTTCGCTGCCGCTGCCCGTGTTGGTGTAGTCGATCGAATTCCAGCCGATCAGCACAGCGATTCGGCTCGCGCCGCCGCCCTGGATGAACGGGTCGTCGTTGGCGATGTCGTAAGGAGCGTCGCCATTGGTCGGATCCGTGATCGAGAACGTCACCGTCGGCATCTGGCCCGGAGCGGTGTCGACTGCGCCGACAATGTTGAACTGGAACTTCGCCGATTCTTCCTGTGCCACGAGCCTGTGCACCTGGTCAGCCGCCGCGAATTCGCCGGCGCCATGGCAGTTCACGCACTCGGCGTTCGTGACCGGCGGTGCCGACTGGAAGTGGTTTTCGCCGGTGGCGAAATTCACGTTGTCATGGCAGGCGCCGCAAGCTTCGATCGTCGGCTTGCTGATCCAGTTGCCAGCATCCGGCGTCGACGCATCGTTTTCGTCATGGCAGTTCCGGCAGTTGCGAACGTCCTGCGGGAAGATGACGCCCGTGACGTCTCCTGCCGTATTGTCGGCATATATATGCTCGGAATCGCGGAAACCGAAGATGCTGTATCTGGCGTCTGCGGTTGCGCCCGCGATGCTCGGCAGGTTGGCGCCCTGATGGATCTTGTGGATCATCTGCGTCATGTCGACCGTGTTGCCGCTGTTCGCGTCCTCCGATCCCGGGTTGTGGCAGGTCACGCAGTAGTCATTGGTAAAACGTGCTCCGCCGTGCAGCGCCAGGTTTTGATGGCAGGCGTTGCAGGAATCGTCGTTGATCATCTGTCGAGAGAAGATGCCGGTCGTCGCGCCGTCGGACGGACGGAACGTATACGATGGGCTCTTGACTTCGGTCAGTCCGCGAATCTCGAAGCCGACCCGGTGGGTCAGCGTCGCATCGTAGGCGACTGCGACAGGGTCGGTCACGTTGGCGACGTCAACTGCGAATGTATATTCGTAGGTGCCGTCGCCGTTGTCGACCAGTGTCCCGGCCGTCGCGGTTTCGGTCGTCGCCTGAGCTTTGTCTTCAGTGCCCGGGCCCGCGCTTCCGGCCGTTTCGACACGATTGACGTAGCTCTGCCAGGAACTGGGGTTCCCATTCGTGCCGTCTTCCAGTCTCGCGAGCGTGAAGCGGATGCTCCCGGGCTGCAATCCGGTCAGGCCCTGGCCGCGTTCGTCGGTCAGCGAGAACTGAACGACGGGCGGGCTGGCTATCGTGACGCCGGTGATGCCGGCGTTGATCGTAGTCGCCTCCGTTACGTCCGGCAGCACGCTGCCGGACGGTCCAGCCGGCCCAGCTGGCCCAGCGGGTCCGGCGGCGCCCTGCGGCCCCTGCGGTCCCGTATCGCCCTCGCAACCCGCCAGAGCGAGCATCGCGACGGCAAAAATTGCCAGCCACGGTACGTCCAGGCGGGCGCACCTGAAGTGAGTAGTGCATGTACGCCGGATTGTATGTATGAGTCTCATCATTTTCGTGTACCCTTTTTTTTAGCCCCGTATGCAGGGACACTGACTGCTGATGGCAGGATACTTAATCAGGGTCAAAAGTTAAGTAGGGACGTTTACTTATGGTGCGGCGTGTTGTCCGTACCGTATTGTTTGCGCTAGGAATTCGAGGAGTCCATAGATGGCCAGCACCGCACGTTTACTATTGATTTTATTTACATTTTTCGGTTGCACGGCGAGCATGGCGGATATCGCCGCGATCGCTGCGGACTGCGATGGTTGCCATGGCGCCGACGGCGTCAGCGAATGGTCGGACATGCCGACAATCGCCGGCATCTCCGAGTTCGTTTTGTCGGATGCGATGTTTTACTACCGCGACGGCGAGCGGTCCTGCGTCGAGTCCGAGTACCGGCAGGGCGACACGAGTCGTCCGGCGACCGACATGTGCAAGGTTGCGCAAGCGCTAAGTGAAGACGATATCGACGCGATCTCGGCGCACTATGCCGAGCTGCCGTTCAAGCCGGCCGTGCAGGAATTCGACACGGCGCTGGCGGCGACCGGCAAGGCACTCCACGATCAGGATTGCGAGAATTGCCATGCCGACAGCGGCCGCGATCCCGAGGAAGACGCGAGCATCCTGGCCGGTCAACGGATGGGCTACATGCGCACGCAATTCGCCGATTATCTCGCCGGTAATCGATCGCAACCCGAAAAGATGGAGGCGAAGATGAAGGGTCTCAGCGAGGAAGATACAGAAGCGCTGTTAAATTTCTACGCGAGCCTTCAATAACAACCCTGCACGAACGACCGATTCCAGGTCGGGGAGGGAGACGCCATGACCGACTCGAACGATTCGTCGCTGTGGAAGCGACCGCAAAGCAAGTGGCTGCTGGGAATTCCGCTCGGCGCGGTCATCGCGTTCGCGCTGGGGGCCATCGCGCTCGGCACCATGAACTGGGTCCTGCATCAGACGGGCACGAATGAGTTCTGTTACGTGTGTCATTCACATACGGAATTCATCAAGCCCGAGTACGAGGCATCGTCACATTTCATGAATACGTCGGGGGTGCAGGCTGACTGTAGCGACTGTCACGTTCCGCACGATTGGTGGGGTACGGTGTGGCTGAAGACGCGCGCGACGCTCGACATCATTCCCGAGCTTGCGGGCAAGCTCGACACGGCGGAAAAATACGAATCGCATCGGCGCGAGATGGCGATGGCTGTCTGGGAGACCTATCGCGATAACGATTCGGCGTATTGCAAGACCTGTCACACATTCGAGAACATGGTGCTCGAAAACCAGGAACGACGCGCGCAGCGCAGGCATGCGAAAGCCGCGGAAGATGGCACGACTTGCATCGAGTGCCACCAGGGCATCGTGCACAAGCTACCGGAGAACTGGAAAGACGCGTGGAAAGAGGTCGCCGGCGAAGGGTGACCTGATCTCCGCTATAACGATTTAGTCGGTCGCGTCAGTCGACACGAAAACGGCCTCACGCAGCGATGCGCGGGGCCGTTTCAGCATATTCTCGGCAGGGGGTCATCCTCCAGTTCTTCCAGGTATCGTTCGCCCCCGATCGTCGTTTCGAGTACCACGCGCGGTTCCGCGTCGGTGAGTTCGCCGATGACCGCGGCGTTCGCACCGTCGGGCAGGTGCTTCCAGCGCGCGAGCGCTTCGTCAGCGTCGTCCGGTGCGACGACAGCGACCACGCGTCCTTCGCACGCCAGGTAATAGGGGTCGTAGCCCAGCATCGCGCAGACGGACTGCACCTCGTCGCGCACGGGAATCGCCGCTTCCCGCAAGCGCAGACCGGCGCCGCTGACCTGGGTGATTTCGCAGGCCACGGTGGCGACGCCGCCGCGCGTCGGGTCGCGCATGAACCGGAGACCGTCGAGGCCCAGCAACGCCGACGTCAGCGGAACAACGGATGCCTCGTCCGACGCCAGCGAGCCGTGCAGGCCGAACTGTTCGCGAGCCAGCATGACGGCGATGCCGTGATCGCCGACCGGTCCGCTGACCATCATGACGTCGCCCGGTTCGACGCGATGCATGCCCAGATCGATGTTCGACGGTCGTGTCCCAAAGCCCGTCGTCGCAAAGTACACGCCTCCGCCTTCGCCCCTGCGCACGACCTTGGTGTCGCCCGCTGCGATCGTCACGCCCGCGTCGCGGGCGGTGTCGCCCATGGTCGTGACGAGGCGTTCGAGGGTAGCAATCGGCAGGCCTTCTTCGATAAACGCGTTGACGGTCAGTACGCCGGGGGTTGCGCCGGCAACGGCGAGATCGTTAACCGTTCCGTGTATGGCGAGTGACCCGATGTTGCCGCCTGGATACTCCAGCGGCTGAACGGTGAAGCCGTCGGTCGTGACGAGTATGTCCATGCCGTCGCGGGGTAACGCAATTTGCGCCGCGTCGACGCGCGTATCCAGTCCCGGATTGTTCAGGCCTTGCGCGAAAACCTCGTCGATCAGTTCGCGCATCAGGCGTCCGCCGTTGCCGTGCGCCAGTGAAATGTATTGATCGGTCATGTAAGTCCCTCGACAGTTTTCGTCACGCAGCGTGCTCCTGTTCGGGTGCGCGAACCGCATCGAGTTCCCGGAGCTCGCTGCGAATGTGGTGCCGCATTTCGGCGCGTAGTGCGTTCACACCATTTAGAAATTCCCGCATCAGCACCACCCAGAGGTAAGCACCTCGGTCAGTCAGCGCATAGTTCTCGCCGTCATCGCGCAGGTATCCCAGCAGCCGCAGCAGCGCCAACTCGCCCCGCATGGACTTCGCGAAGTGGCCTGAGTACTTCGCCTCGATGACGGTCTTGTCCATCTTTAAAGAGAACAGCTTGACCAGCAGATCGTAGCGCATGCGCTCGCGTTGTCCGAGTCGCCGGGTCTGCACGACCGGCGATTTTCTCTTATAAAGCATGTCGATGTAGCCGCGAATCGAAAAGGTGTTCGATGCGGCGACCCCGTCGACGTAGCTGAGCGCGCCGCTGCCCACGCCGACGTAGTCGTCCTCGTCGACGATGTATTCGTCGATGGCTCCGGCTCCTCGCGAGAAACACCAAACGGATCCCAATCCATAGCCGGTGGAGAAGCGCTCACGAATCATCCGGTAAAACTCGCGTTCGCGGCCGGCGGTCTCGCGGGCAGCACCGTCCGCCATGCGTGCCTGCACGGAGCGGCGTGCCGCAGGCGCAACCATCAGCGGATAGTAAGACACCTGGTCGACACGCAGCTCCTCGGTCAGAATCCGCAGGTCTTCGTTCAGCGAGTCGGCGGTCTGCGTTGGCAGGTTAAACATCATGTCGACGTTGAGCGTTTCGAAGCGATCCTGGACCGCCGCGAGGCGGTCGCGGGTCTGTGCGCCGCTCCCGTACTTCGCGTAACGATCCATGCGCTTGAGTTCGTCGTCGTCGAACGATTGCACGCCCACCGACAGCCGATTGATGCCGGATCGCTCGAGCATTTGCAGAACCGGTTCCGTTAGTTCCCGCGGATTGGTTTCGACCGAGATCTCGGTGAGCGAATACATCTGTCGAACGTCGGCCAGCAGGGACTCGAGTTCGTCGGGGTTGACGGTCGGCGTTCCCCCGCCGATATAGAGCTTGGTGAAGTCGAAGCCGCGCTCGCGATACCACGCCAGCTCCCGGCGCAGTGCGGCGAAGTAGGGCGTCGCGCGATCCTCGTCGTAGCGCACCCGGTGAAATGTGCAGAACGGGCAGAGTTGGGCGCAGAAAGGAATGTGTATATAGAGTTGGCGGATCCGTTCCGGACTCGCTTCCGTCGGCGGCCATTCCGTTGCGTCGGCGTCGAAGCGCATCAGTCTTTGCGACAGTGATCGCGCGATGCGTCCGGCGACGACCGTGGCAACGGTATCAATCATGCGGAAATCCCTGTGCGGCATAGTCGATGACCTGACCATAGCTCAGGCCGGCATCGTTACAGGGCAGCGTCTCCGGCAGCAGCGTGTCGAACCCGCGACCGGCAAGCGCGGCGATCGTCGCGCGCGCAAGCTTGTCGTTCTGGAATACGCCACCCGTCAGACCGACCCGTTCGATGCGTCGGGTCTCGCTCAGGTTCGCCGCGATATTGGCGATGGCCGTCGCCAGTGACCGATGAAAACCGGCGGCGCGTGTTTCGCGCGCGATGGATTTGTCGGTGAGCATCGGCACGAGCGGGCGCCAGTCGGCGCGCAGCACGCCGAAGTTGTCGGGTTCGAGCGGCAGTTCGATCAACGGGCCGTCTTCCGCCGCCATGGCCTCGAGTTGCATCGGTCCCTGGCCTTCGAAGCTCGTGCGATGGACGCCGAGGATCAGGCTTGCCGCAGCATCGAACAGGCGGCCCGCCGCGCTGGTCTCGTGGCAATTGAGTCCGCGCATCCATGCCTGGTGGACGAGCGCGACGTCGGGCAGCGACGCTTCCCCGTTCCACGTCGTACCGATCTCCCAACACACTGCCGCGGCGCTGCGCCACGGCTCGCGGCTGGCGATGTCACCGCCGGGCAGCAGGAAGGATTTCAAAGACGCCGCGCGCTGCCACGCGCCCGGTCTGCCGTGCAGCGTCTCGCCGCCCCACAGGCTGCCGTCTTCGCCCATGCCGACCCCGTCCCAGGCGAATACCAGCCAGTCGGTGATATCAGGTGCTTCGCCCGCAAGCGCGGATGCGTGTGCATGATGATGAAGGACGCTGTGCGTCGGCAGCTGTTGTTCGCGCGCCCAGCGGGAGGTCGCGTATCCGGGATGCATGTCGCACAGAATCGCTTCGGCATCGACACCGTAGAAGCTCTGAATATCCTTGGCGACCTGTCGCAGGATGCGCAGCGCCCGCGGCGAGTCCATGTCGCCGACGTGCGGCGATACGACGACGCGGGAATCCCAGGCCAGTGCGACGGTGCTTTTGAGGTGGCCGCCGAGCGCGATCACGGGCTTCTCGATCTGCCGCGGCAGCTTCAATTCGAGCGGCGCCTGGCCGCGACCCGGCCGAATTGGCCGAACGACATTCGCGATGCGCCGGTAAACCGCATCTTCGGCCGGTCGGGCGATCGGCCGGTCATGGTGGAGGAAGGCGTCCGCGACCCGGGACAGGCGTTCCGCTGCCTCTTCGTTGTCGGTCAGTACCGGTTCACCGGTCACGTTGCCGGACGTCGCGACGAGCGGACCGCCGAAGTCGCCGAGCAATAACTCGTGCAGCGGGCTGTATGGCAAGAATACGCCGACTTCTGCCAGGCCGGGCGCGATGCCGTCCGCAAGATCGGAATTCGTGCGCTTGGGCAGCAATACGATCGGTCTCACCGGGCTCGTGATCGTCGCGGCGGCATCGGTATCGACGTCGACACATCGGCGCACGTCTTCGAGTCCGTCGGTGCCGCGTGTCGGGAACATGACTGCCAGCGGTTTATCCGGTCGCGGTTTGCGCGCGCGCAGTGTTGCGACGGCGGTTTCGTTACGCGCGTCGCACATCAGGTGATAGCCGCCAATTCCCTTGACCGCGACGATTTTGCCCGCATGTAGTGCCGCGACAGCAGTGCTGAGCGCGTCCGCCGTGACGGCGCTCGTCCCGTCGTTCGGGGCGAATTCCAGTGATGGACCGCATTCCGGGCACGCGAGCGGCTCCGCGTGAAAACGTCGGTCCGCCGGGTTCGAGTATTCGCTCAGGCACGCAGAGCACAGGTCGAACGCCGCCATCGTCGTCTGCGCGCGGTCATAGGGCATCGCGCGGATCAGCGTGTAACGCGGGCCGCACTGCGTGCAATTGATGAATGGGTAGCGGTAACGCCGGTCGGATGGCGTCGCCAGTTCGTGTTCGCAGTCGCGACACATATAGAAGTCGGGCGGCACGAAGACGCGTGGTGCGTCACCGGATTCGCTATCCAGAATCTGGAACCCGTCAAGCGAAACGGCGTCCGCCGCCTCGCGCAATTCGATTTCGGGTCGGGCGAGTGGTGGCGCGCATTCGAGCAGGTCGCGCTCGAACTGTTGCACGCTGTCAGGTGTCCCGATGGCGATGATTTCGACCGTTCCGGTGCGGTTGCGAATCCATCCGGACAAGTCGTGTTCGATTGCGAGCCGATAGACAAATGGTCGAAAGCCGACGGCCTGCACCTGGCCGGCGACGACCAGTCGCACGGTTTCAGTGATAGCGGCCGGCGCGCGGCCGTCCGGTTCCGGGGTGTTCATCGAGCGTCAGCCGCTGGTCGCAGATTTTCGGGGCGTATTGACGCCTTCGCGAACGCCGCCCGCCCACCAGACGCGGCAGGCGCCTTCGTCCGATACCATGCACGGGCCGATCGGGTGTCTAGGCGTGCATGCTGCGCCATATAAACGGCATTCGTTCGGGTAGATCTTGCCGAGGACGACGCGGGCGCAGTCGCAACCGGGCGGCATTTCGCCGGCGCGTTTGCGTGCGGCGTCGGCGTGCTTCGGAAACCGCTGCCTCGCGTCTAGGCTGCGATAGTTGGCCGTCAGTCCATAGCCCGATGCAGGAATGGTGCCGATGCCGCGCCAGTTGGCATCCACGACGTCAAAGCATTCGTTCAGCAATGCTCTGCCGCGGGGGTTGCCGCCGGGGCGCACCACCTGTGGGTAACAGTTGACCAGGCGACACTCGTCACTCAGGAATTGATCGATCACCGAATAGGTTGCGGCGAGCAGGCTGTCGGTTTCGAATCCGGCAATCGCCGCGGGAATGCCGTGCCGTTCTGGGACGAATGACCATTCCTCGGGTCCCATGACGGTCGACACGTGGCCGGGCGCAATCAGCGTATCGAAGCCGGGCTCGTCGGACTCGAGCAGCATCGCCACGGCCGGCCATGTCAGCCGCCCCGACAACAGCATCGACAGATTGTCCGGAACGCCCTCGGCCAGCATCGCGGCGACCGGCGCCATCGTCGTCTCGAAACCGGCGGCGAAAAAAACGACCGGGCGATCTGGAGATTCTTCGGCGATGCGTCGCGCCTCGATCGGGCTGGCGATCGGCCGGACGTCCGCGCCGGCGGCCTTGGCCTGCTCGAGCGATCGCGGTTCGCGTTTCGGTACGTTGACGGGTACTCGCAGCATGTCGCCAAATGCCACCAGTGTCACCGGTTCTTTCAGTGCGATCTGAATCGCTTCGTAGACATCCTCTTCAGGACAAATACAGACCGGGCAACCGGGTCCGGGAATCAGCTCGATGCCGGCCGGCAACGCGCTGCGCATGCCGGCATGCGTAATCGTTCGCTCGTGGCCACCGCATACGTTCATGACGCGCACGCGCTCCGGCAATTTCAGCGCGCGCAGACGCTCGAGCCACTGCGCCGCGCCGAGCGGGCCGTTACTGCGCGTGGCCGGCATGCGCGGTGTCCGCATTGTCGTGAGTCAGGGCGGCGTCGGTCTCGATATGCGGCCGGCGATTGCGACCTTCGCCGAGATCGACACGGTGGATGTCCAGGCTGTCCGTCAGCCATTCGATCCAGTCATGCATACCGATGCCGGAGGTAGCGGACACGTCGAGGCAATCGGCCGGCGTCGCGAGCTGTCGAATATAGTCGCGTGCGCGGCGCGGCTTGAAGTCGGGCAGATGCGGGGCCAAGTCCATCTTGGACAGCAGGATCAGATCCGCCGCGCGGAACATGACCGGGTATTTGATCGGCTTGTCATCGCCCTCCGGGACCGACAGCAGCGTGACGTTCAAATGCTGGCCGAGATCGAAGCTCGCCGGGCAGACGAGATTCCCGACATTTTCGATGAACAGGATGTCGATGTCGTGCAGGTCGAGTTCCGTCATGGCGTCCGCAATCATCACCGCGTCCAGGTGGCAGGCGCTGCCGGTCGTTATTTGCACGGCCCGGAACCCCGCTGCGCGCACGCGCTCGGCGTCGTTCAGTTCTGCGGTGACAGCCGGACAAGCGCGCCTTTGTTGGCATCGATCAGGATCATAACGGATCCGTCCATCGCGACATCCACGTCACGGATCCTGCCACGCCCTTGGAGATATCGCGCTTCTCCCGTCACCTGACCACTTTGGATCTCCAATCGGACCAGGGACTGGCTCGCAAGCCCTCCGATCAGCAGGTTGTTTTGC
>JBLYYV010000057.1:0-12046 GCA_048550095.1 Gammaproteobacteria bacterium | reverse complement strand
GCTAACGCGATTGGGGTCAGATCTTTAGATCTGACCCCGTATTTGGGAGCCGGGCCTAATCAGAGCGAGATTGAGTTCTGGCGGGGTGCCGCTCGAGGGGTCAGATCTAAAGATCTGACCCCGAGCACGTCACTCCGAGCCGATCACCGCCTCGCCATCTTTTTGCATTGTGCGTGACGGTAGCAACTCGTGATGTGATCGTTGACCAGCCCCGTCGCCTGCATGTGTGCGTACACGATCGTCGTGCCGACGAACTTGAATCCGCGCCTCTTAAGATCCTTACTCAACGCATCGGACACCGGCGTCGAAGCCGGGACATCACCATCACCCTGCCAGCGATTCTGTATCGGCTTGCCGTCGACGAAACTCCAGATGTAGTCGGAGAAACTGTCTTCGGTTTCCAGCAGTTGCAGAAACGCCTGCGCATTCGTAACGGCCGATGTGACCTTGAGCCGGTTGCGAATGATCGCAGGATTTTTCAGCAACGATTCGATCTTGCGCTTGCTGAAACGCGCGACTTTCTCCGGATCGAATTCGGCGAACGCCTGCCGATAACCATCGCGCTTGTGCAACACCGTAGACCAGCTCAAGCCGGCCTGCGCGCCTTCGAGGATCAGGAACTCGAACTGCTTGCGATCGTCATGGACCGGAACGCCCCATTCATCGTCGTGGTACGCCTGATACGCGTCGCTCACTCCGAGGCTCCACGCGCATCGCTTGCTCGCTCTTGGTTTTGGCATTTCGGCTCCTTATCGCCGCGTGTCAATAATTATGGTAAAAACTGCGTCAAACATGCCTTTCGTAGGCTCGATTTCGACCTCCCACTTGCCTGGAGCGCAACATGACGGACCGTTACGGAGTCATCGGTCACCCGATCTCGCACAGCAAGTCGCCGGTCATCCATGCGCAGTTTGCGAGGCAAACGCACCAGCAGCTGACCTACGAAGCGATCGACATCGAGCCAGCCGACCTCGCTACGACATTAGATAGCCTGATCCACGAAGGATTCAAAGGCCTGAATGTCACTGTTCCACACAAAAACACGGTCGTCGACCTGATGGACGAAATGTCGGACCGAGCGCGTCTCGCAACGGCGGTCAACACGATCACCGTACAAACGGGCGGCAAGCTCGTCGGCGACAACACCGACGGTATCGGCCTCGTTCGCGACCTGAAGCGCAACCTGAGGTTCGAATTGCAGGACGCCGACATCCTGATTCTCGGCGCCGGCGGTGCCACTCGCGGGATCGTGCCGAGCCTGCTGGAGGCCGGACCGCGCGGCATCGTGGTTGCCAACCGCACGCTGCAGAGGGCGATAGAGATCGCCGACGAATTCGGCAAGCAGGGCGCGAAGCTCGGTCAGGTCGACGCTTGCCAGTTCGACGAGCTCGACGACCGGCAATTCGACCTGATCATCAACGCGACCTCCGCCGGACTCGGCGGTGAAGTCCCACCCTTTCCCGACTCCATCGTCGGCTCGGGCAACGTCTGCTACGACCTGTCGTACGCGATGAGGCCGACGCCATTCGTGGCCTGGGCGAAAGAAAAAGGGGCGACCCGGGCCTACCAGGGCTGGGGCATGCTCGTCGAACAGGCCGCTGCCTCGTTCCGGATCTGGCGCGACGTCAAGCCGGACACGAAGGCGATCCTGGCCAATCTGCCCAACTGACGCCGCTCTGCCCACCGTCCGATCTGCGCGTTTACGCAACTGTCGCGTCGTTCAAGGCATCGCGAACGATCGCCGCCGTGCCTTCCACCGGTTGATCGGCGATTAGACGCGGATAAACTGCGCCGACCCGCCACCCGCGACGTTCGCCCGAAAACCTTTAAATGACGGTGGTTTAGGCGCCTCGCGTCAGTCACGTTTCATTTTTGCAACAACTCCGATGGGCTTGCCGCGTGACGACAAATAGTTGCGTAATCACCACGCGAAAATCCCGTAACAATAAGATTTTGCATCAGATAATCCCTTGTTCTATAGTCGGCGGCACTGTTGTCAGGTCAACAGGCGCGGAAGACGGCTCGGCCTGGCACGTGTTGCATTTTCACCAATAGATGGGGGACATCTAACATGTCTAGTCGTAGATCATTAGCTACGGGGCTAGTGGTCTGTCTTGGCACGGCCGCAACGATTTTGTCGTCGCAGGCTTTTGCAGGGGCAGCCACCGGAGCCACCGGGCCGATCAGGGAGGAAATCCTGGTCACTGGTTCTCGTATCGCGCGAGCAGACCTCGAGGCGGTCAGTCCGATCGTCGTCGTCCAGTCAGAAACGCTCGAAAAACTGAACATCGTCAACGCCGAAGAATTCCTGCGGCAACTGCCGCAGTTCGCCGCCGGTATCGGTGGCAACACCAACAATGGTAACGACGGTTCTTCGACGGTCGACCTGCGTAACCTCGGCGAAGAGCGCACGCTCGTGCTCGTCAACGGCAAGCGCTTCGTGCCGTTCGACTACCAGGGTTACGTCGACGTCGCCATGATCCCGGCGCGCCTGATCGAGCGCGTCGAAATCATCACCGGCGGCGCCTCGGCCGTATACGGTTCCGAAGCCATCGCCGGTGTCGTCAACTTCATCCTGAAGAACGAGTTCGAAGGTGCTGCGGTCGACGGCTCCTACTTCGTCACCGAAGAAGGCGACGGCGACCGTTACGATCTCAACGCCACCATCGGCGGTGCGATCGACGGCGGCAAAGGCCACATCGTCTTCAACGTCGGCTACGTCAAGCAGAACCAGATCACGCAGGCCGAGCGGCCATATGGCGTGACGGCACTCGACGACCTGCTCGATGAAGTCGGCAGCTTCACGACGCCGAACGGCACGGTCTTCGACACGGGCTTCCCCGGCGACCCGGAAGACGGCCTGGTCCAGTTCGACGCGATGGGCAACGCCGTCCCGTTCGCGAACACGTTCAACTTCAACCCGTTCAACCTTTACCTGGCCCCGCAGCAGAAGTGGACCGCCACCACGCTGGCGCGCTACGAGCTGTCGGACAAGGTCGAGATGTTCGGTCGACTCTCATTCGCGAACAACAAGGTCGACACGGTCATCGCGCCGACCGGAACGTTCTTCGAGTCGGTTCCGCTGAACTACGCGGACAACCCGTACCTCGGCCCGACAGCCCGGGCTCGCTTCCAGCAGGTCGACAACGCAGAGTGTGATTCCAAGATCCTGGACGCGGACGACAACTGGATTGGCTGTAACACGCCAGCCGCGACTGCAGGTGACGGCATCGTCGACAACCTGCTTGGCCGCCGCCTGGTCGAGATCGGCACGCGCGACTCATTCTACGAGAACACCGCCTACCAGGTCGTCGGCGGCCTGACCGGCGATATCTTCGACGAGCAGAAATGGGAAGTGTTCGGCCAGTGGGGCCGCACTAACCGCACGCAGTCGTTCGCGAACGACACGTCGCTTTCGGCTGCCCAGGCTGCCAGCATCGCGATCCTCGATCCCGATCCCAATTCGGCCACTTTTGGCGAACCGATCTGTGCCGAAGCTGTGTTCGATCCAAACACGAACACGAACAACTTCGTGCCGAGTTCCGACGCGAACTGCGCACCCGCCAACTTCTACGGCGGTATGTTGTCCGATGCGGCAGGTAACTTCCTGCGCCTGAACCTGAACGAGATCAACAAGACCTCGCAGATGGTCATCGGCGCCAACCTGACGGGCGATACGCCATGGACAATCCCGTCGGCCGAGAGCCCTCTCGCCTACGCCGTCGGTATCGAGTACCGCGAAGAGAAAGGTGTCGCGCAGCCGGACAACAACTACGCGACCGGCAACGCGATCGGCTTCGGCGCTTCTTCGCCGGTCGATGCGCGTATCGAGATCGTCGACTACTTCCTCGAGGCCCAGCTACCGCTGCTTCAAGGCGTGACTGGCGCCCAGCAGCTGATGGTCGACTTTGGTATCCGCTACGGCGACTACAGCAACAAGGTCGGCGCGATCGAGAACGATTTCGACAACACCAGCTGGAAGATCGGCGGCGAATGGGCTCCGATCGACAGCCTGCGGTTCCGCACGTCCTACCAGGAAGCGGTTCGCGCACCGACGCTCCAGGAGATTGGCCTGCCGCTGACGCCGTCAACGGGTGACCTGACGACGGACCCGTGTTCGCAGGAAGGAGCCCCGCAAAGCGCCGAACTGGTAGCTTTGTGTGAGGCGACCGGTGTCCCGGGTGGCAACACCGGCACCTTCCCGGGCCTGATCGCGGGTCAGATCAACAACTTCCTCGGCGGCAACCCGACGCTGGAACCGGAAGATGCGGAGACGCTGACGGCGGGCCTGGTATGGACGCCGAACTTCTTCGACTCGTTCACGCTGACGCTGGACTACTACAGCATCGACATCACGAACGTCATCGTCGAGATCTCCGAGCAGAACACGGTCAATGCGTGTTACGAGATCGAGCAGGATCCCAACAGCCCGTTCTGTCAGCGCGTTCTGCGTAATATCACTAACGGCGCGCTGTACGGTCCGAAGGCATTCGGCGTCAACATCCAGCGCGTCAACGCCGCGTTCCGCCAGCAGCAGGGCATCGACTTCACGTTCAACATCGGTCAGGAAATCGGTCCGGGTCGGCTCGACATCGGCTGGAACAGCACGTATGTGCTCGAGGACAAGCGTCAGGATGCGGACTTCCTGCCCGAGTTCGACTGCGTCGGCCTGGTCGGCAACACGTGTCTGCGCCCGGGACCGGAATTCGTGTTCTTCCAGACCACGAACTGGACCCAGGGGCCGTTCAATGTGCAGCTGATCTGGCAGTACATCGACCAGGTGACGCAGGACGCGATCGTGCTTGACGGTGCACCAGCGTCTGACTACGCCGTTCCGACGGTCGACGAACAGCACTACTTCAACCTGGCGGGTTCCTGGGCGGTCAGCGACAACTGGACGCTACGCCTCGGTATCGACAACCTGTTCGATAACGATCCGCCGATCACCGGTAACGACTATGGCGGCACGGCCGAGAACAGTGGTAACACGTTCCCGGCAACCTACTCGCCGCTGGGTCGTAGCTACTTCTTCGCGGTCAATTCGCGATGGTAGTCACCACTTAAAGGTGAAACGAAAACGGCGGACTACGGTCCGCCGTTTTTTTTCGGGCTCAAAAAACTCGATCGAGGCCAGGTATTGACCTCTTCGTCAAATCACTTGACGCGGCGCACCCGCGTCCAACGCTTCGTATCGCCGATATAGAGCTTGTAGGAACTGAAAGACCCATGGCGGATGACCGCGACGTCGCCGACGTCGACGGACAAGCTCTTGTACTCGATTTGCCGCCAGATCTGCCCGTTCTCCAGCTCGAAGACGCGACGCTTGTAAGCATCCTTGCTCAGCCCGCTGATCTTGCTGGTGAGCGATTCGCCCTCGGTTTCGGTCTTTCGCTTGGTAAACCCGAAGTCGTCTTGATCAGGCTTGTTTTGCTGCGCTGTGACTGCGGCGGCGGTGGAAGCTGCAGCCGAGTCGGCGGCGAGTTCGTCCGCCGGTCGTTGCTTGGCGTCGGCCTCAGCGCTGAAAGCCGCGTCGTAGCAAGCGAGGCGCTCGGTTGCCGAAGCGATGCGGGCACAGTCCTCTGCCGCTTCGTCCGCCACGGCGCTGGTTGCCGCGAACGCGAGCAGTAACGCCGACCCCGCGCCGGCCAGGCAGACCTTATGCTGCGAGAGGCTGTTCCCCATATCCACTCCGTCATTCCAGATCGGGTGAAGATCGTACGGTCACGCGGCCGGACGGGTCAACCGAGTCGAAAAATTCCCGGCCGTGGCGGATACTTGACCCCATGCCGAGACCCGCAATGCTCTATTCGATCCTCATAACGCTCGCCGCGATCGCGGTGATGGCCGGTTGCGCGAGCGCGCCACCGCCGCAAGAGCGGTCCGTGGCCGCACAGGTCAGCGTCGACGACCTGCTGGCGGGTGAGCCGTTCGATACCGACACGCTATCGGTGATCGACGCGTCGGAGATCCTGGCGGTCGACGCAGGCATGCAGGCGTTCGTTGACGAATACGTCGACCCGCGCAGCGGTCGTTCCCTGCGACTGCAACAGCTGTTGCGCGCGATCATCAGCGACGGCAGCTTCGGACTCGTCTACGAAGAGAGCACGAGGACGGCGGCCGACACATTCGAGACGCGCGCCGGCAACTGCCTGTCGTTCACGAACATGTTCATCGCGATGGCGCGCGCGACAGGTCTCGAAGTCAGCTACCAGGAAGTCGACATTCCGCCTGACTGGGAAATGCGCGGCGACGCCTATGTGCTGAGCCGCCACGTCAACGTTCATGTGAGACTCAGTGGCGACGGCATGCACATCGTCGACTTCAACATCGACGATTTCAAATCAACCTACGACAGGAGACGCATCTCCGACGAACGCGCGTTCGCGCATTTCTACAGCAACAAGGGCGTCGAGGAGATACAGGCGGGCAATTACGACAGGGCGTTTGCGCAGCTGCGTGCCGCCTTCGAGCATGATCGCGAATTCGCCGCCGGCTGGATCAACCTGGCCGCACTGTACAACCGGGTCGGCGAACCAGGCTATGCCGAGGCGGCCTACCTGGAAGCGCTGCGTATCGAGCCGAACGAGCTGCTGGCCATGAGCAACCTGGCCCGCCTGTACGAGTCGCAGGGCAAAAACGAGCTCGCGGAGTACTACAGCGATCGCGCTCGTTATCACCGCGACCGCAATCCCTATTATCGCTACCAGCTCGCGCGCCAGGCCTTCCTGGAGCGCGACTACGAGACGGCCATCGATCACCTGAACTACGCCGTGCGCAAGAAGAACTGGGAAGACAGCTTCTATTTCCTGATGGGGCTCAGCTATCTGCAGCTCGGGGACGAACGTCAGGCCCGCAAATGGCTGGAGAAAGCCGAGGAGATCGCGGACACCGACGCCCTGAAACGCAACTACGAGAGTAAAATCGACCTGTTGTTGTCCAGCACGCCACGGGAGTGAACGCGAGAACCCTCTTCGCAGCAGGAAAAACCCGGTCAATAGCTGAAAACCGAAGCATTTAGCCGTTTTTACCGCTGGCGCATTCAGGTTATAGTTTGCTGATCCAGCCGGGGACACCGGGAAAACAAGAGAATAAACCTATGTCACTGTCTATTACGTTCGAGCTCAGCGATACCGATATCGAGCATTTCCTCGCGATGGCTCGCGAAGCTCAGGAAGCGATCAGCGCATCCGGTATGAGCCCGGACAAGGTCACGGCAGGCGTCAGGGAGCTGTTCGCGCAAGCGCACGACAAGGACCTGCCGGAATTCATCAGCACTCGCCTGGACAAGCTGGAAACGCTGGTCAACATGGTCGACGACGACGAGTGGCAGTTGCCGAAAGAGGATCTCGACCGGGTGGTGAGTGCGATCGCCTATTTCGCGAACCCGGACGACCTGATTCCCGACCGCGTGCCCGGCATCGGCTTCCTCGATGACGCCATCATGGCCGAGCTGGTGGTCGAGAGCCTCAATGGTGAGCTGACGACCTACGAGGAGTTCTGCGCCTACCGGAGCGCCGAAGAGAAGCGTCGCAAGAACCAGGGCCTCGACCCCAACGTGGGCCGCGAGGACTGGCTGGCCGACAAGCGCTCGGTTCTGCACAACCGGATGCGCAAGCTCCGCGCCGAGCGGTCGTCGTCGCCGATCAGCAGAATCAAGTTGTTCTGAATTCGGCCCCATGACGCCCACCCATTTTTTCACGGCCGGCTATCGGTTCACCGGCACCTGGGACGATTACTTCATTCTGCTCGTATTCGCCATCGGTTCGGTGCTCGGAGTACTGTTGTTTCGCGAACGTTCCCGGCATGAGCCCATGGTGCACAGCCCGCCGATGGCGTGGTTGCGGGCGGGCCTGTACTTCTGTTTCGTGCTGACGTTCAGCTGGGTCACCGGCGTGTGGAAAGTCATGGTCACGACGCCGCTGGCAAGCCCCGAGCAACTCGCCGATCCGAAGTGGCTCGGGTTCCTGGCGCTGAACCTGGCCGTGATTGTCTGGGCCTACGTCTACTGGTGGCCGCGGGGTACGATCACCCATGGTCGCAAGCTCTACCTGTTGCCGTCGATCCTGTATGGCTTGATGTGGGGTATGTGCGCAGGCCTGCTGTTCATGTCGATCTATTCGATCATCGAGGTCTTCCAGTGGCCGCGGCTGGTCAATGCGCTCGTGCTCGTGGGCATCGTCGGCGTCTATAACATGAACTATCAGCTCGGCTGGTGGGACATCCACGTATCGCCGCCGCATAACCTGCGGGCCACCAACAACGGCAAGGTCGCGTTCGCGCATCAACCCTTCCTGATCGCGAGCCTCAGCTTCCTGCTGATCTACGAAAACGTCGGCATCTACGTCATCCTGAATTCCCTGGCGCTGTGTTGCTCCGCGGTCGCGTTGCGCTTCCCGCCGTTCTGGGAAGAAGACGGACCGGCGGTCTCGATGGACACGGCCATCGGGGAATAGGGAACCGGCGGCGCCAGCACCGCCCGGCCCGCAATGACCATCACGGAATTCCTGATCGCGACGATCGCTGTCGTTCTCGGCTCGTTCGTCCAGGTCGTCAGCGGAGTAGGGGGCGGATTCATCGTCGTGCCCGTGCTGGCCATGATCGACCTGACGCTCGTGCCCGCACCTCTGATCTTTGCGAGCCTGTCGCTGTCGACGTTGATGGCGTTGCGCGAATACCAGCACATCGACCGGCTACATTTACCCGCCACATTGATCGGCATGTTTCCAGGCGCAATCATCGGCGGCTGGTTGCTGACGGTCATGGCGTACGACAAGTTGGGTATCGTGTTCGGTATCGTGGTGCTGCTCGCGATCCTGATCACGGCGTTCGGCCCGCGGCTGACGTTGAATCGCACGACCGCGATGATGACCGGCAGTGTCAGCGGAGTCATGGGCGCCAGCACCGGCATCGGCGCGCCGCCACTCGCGTTGATCTATCAGTACGCGAGCGGCCCAACGCTACGCGCGACGCTCGGAGCGCTGTACACCGGCGCGTCCCTGTTGATCCTCGCGATCCTGTTCGCCTTCGGGAAATTTCGCCTGGCGGAGCTGCAGAGCGGGCTCCAGCTCGTCCCGGGTTTCGTCCTCGGCTACTGGATCGCCAACCGTTTCACGCCGAGGATGAATCCGCGCTACAGCAGGCTCGCCGTTCTGATCGTCTCGGCCGCGGCGGCGGTATTGCTGATCGCCAGAAGCGCGTTCTGACCGACGGAAGCGGGTACGGCCGGAAGCCGGCGCAGACATTACTCAACGCAGTGTGACGAGTTCTTCCGCGCTGGTCGGGTGAATCGCGACCGTGTCGTCGAAATCCTTCTTGGTCGCCCCCATGCGCATGGCCACGGCGAATCCCTGCAGCATCTCGTCGGACCCGGGGCCGAACAGATGGATGCCCACGACCCGCTCGTCGGGGCCCGCCGTGATCAGCTTCATGCGCGCCTGCGTCCGGTGCTCGGTAAAGCTGTTGATCATCGGCACGAACGTGGACGTGTAGACCTTGACGGCGTCGCCGAATTCTTCGCGCGCCGCCTGTTCGCTCAGGCCGCAGGTGCCGGTCGGCGGGTGCGTAAAGATCACCGTCGCGATATTCGTGTAGTCGAGGTGGCGGCCTTCCATGCCGCCGTAAATTCGGTCGGCGAGTCGCCGACCCGCGGCGATCGCGACCGGCGTCAGCGCGTCGCGTCCGGTCACGTCGCCGACCGCATAAATATTCGGGACGTTGGTCGCCTGGAACTTGTCAGTCGGAATGAACCCATAGCCGTCGACCTCGACGCCCGCCGCCTCCAGATCCAGACTCTCGGTCAACGGATAACGCCCCACCGCCCAGATCAGCTCGTCGAACGGCCCAAAGGTCCGGCCATCCTCGGTCTGCAGCTCGAGCCCGTCCGCGGTTCGCGCGACGCCCGCCGGGACCGCATGCCAGTTCAGGATAGCGCCGTCCGTCTCCAGCGACTCGACCACGGCCTGTTGCAGCATGTCGTCGAACGACCGAATCAGGCTGTCGAAGCGGGCGAACATCGAGACCTCCGCGCCCAACGCTCGCAGCATCCCGCCGAGTTCGACGGCTATATAACCGCTGCCGACCACGGCCACCCGCCGCGGCAACGTCTCCAGTTCGAAGAAGCCGTCCGACGTGATGCCCAGTTCCGCGCCGTGCAACCGCGGCACGATCGGCGCCCCGCCGACCGCGATGACGATGCGCTCCGCCGCGAGTACCCGGTCGTCCACACACACCTCGGTCGCACTCACGAACGTGGCACGCCCGACGACATACTCGATGTCCTTGTTGGACAGGTTGTTCTCATAGACGCCGTTGAGCCGCTTCACGTAGGCATCGCGACGTGCTTTTAGCGCCGGCCAGTCATGCGCCGGCTCCGCGACGCCGAAGCCATAGCCCGCGGCATCGTGAATCGCGTGAGCTGCACTCGCCGCGTTCCACATGATTTTTTTCGGCACGCAACCGACGTTGACGCAGGTGCCGCCGAGGCGGCCGAACTCGACGACGGCCACGCGGGCGCCGTATTCGGCCGCCCGCTGCGCTGCCGCCAGACCGCCGCTGCCGCCGCCGATGACGACGAGATCGAATCGATCGCTGCTTGCCTTACCTGCCATTTGTTGTGCCTTGTACCGTTGTCGAACCGGGTGAATGACCTGGGTTAATGACCCGGGTTTATGACGATAGGCGATCTTAATCCACGCGGACGGCGTGTGATAGGATGCCGCCTTCTTTCAGCACCCTAACTGGTCCCGCGAATGCCGACGAACCCGTTACTTGCGACCGAGCGTCTCCCACAGTTCAGCGCCATCCGCCACGAGCATATCGAACCGGCCGTGCGTGACGTGCTGGCCCGCAATCGCGAGGCCGTTGAGGTGTTGCTTGCCGAGGCTGACGACCGAGGCACCGCCTTCGACGCCGACGTCCTCGCACTGGAGAACCTGGCAGACCGGTTGCATCATGTCTGGTCGCCGGTCAATCACCTGCATGGCGTCGTCAACAGCCCGGAATTGCGCGCGGCCTACAACGCGTGCCTGACCGAACTGTCGCGGTACCAGACCGACATGAGCCAGGACGAGCGGCTCTACCGCCTCTACAAGTCGGTGGCCGATGGCCTGGCCGAAGATACGCCGGCCGACCCGCCGGCCGCCGAGCGCCTGCTGCACCTGGCCTTGCGCGACTTTCACCTGGCCGGCGTGGACCTGCCGGCCGAGCAGAAACAGCGTTTCAAGGCCGTCATGGAAGATCTGTCGCAGCTGCAGGCGAAGTTCGAGCAGAACGTGCTCGATTCGGCGGCGGCCTGGCGGCATGTCGAGACCGAGGCAGCCCGCGTCGCCGGCATTCCCGCGACGGTGCTCGAGCAGGCGGCCGAAAATGCGCGTGAGGCCGGCGAGACCGGCTGGTTGTTCAACCTCGACCAGCCGACGTACGTCGCAATCACGACGCATGCGGACGACCGCGACCTGCGACACCTCGTGTATCGCGCCTGGGTGACGCGTGCGTCCGAGCAGGCGGAGCAGACCGGCGCGGACGGCGAGACCTTCGACAACACCGACACCATCGAACGCATCCTCGCGTTGCGCCACGAAGCGGCCGGATTGGTCGGCTTCGAGAACTTTGCTGCATATTCGCTCGCGTCGAAGATGGCGGACAGCGTCAGCGACGTCAGGGAGTTCCTGGAACATCTCAGTGACGCGTCCCACGCCACGGCGCGTGAAGAGCTCGAGGACCTCGAGCGCTTCGCCGGCCGGCAGCTCGAAGCGTGGGACATCGCGTACTACGCGGAAAAACTCCGGCACGATCGCTTCTCCGTTTCAGACGAGCAACTGCGACCCTACTTCCCGCTCGAGAAAGTTCTCGCCGGCATGTTCAGCGTCGTCGGCCGACTCTACGGCGTGTCCGTCGAGCGCGTCGAAGACGTCGATGCATGGCATCCTGACGTGCGCCTGTATCGCGTCCTCGGCGAGGGTGGCGAAGAGATCGGCGCGTTCTATACGGACCTGTTCGCGCGCGGCAATAAGCGCTCCGGCGCGTGGATGGACGAATGCGTCATTCG
>JBLYYV010000056.1:0-5712 GCA_048550095.1 Gammaproteobacteria bacterium | reverse complement strand
TCGATATATCGTTTACATGCCATAACCGCCCGACCTCGCGCTGTGCCGGCAGCAGCACATTGAAGATCGCCTCGGGCACACCGAGCCCTTCGTCGACTGCATCCAGCACGATCGACATACCCGGAATCGCGTTACCGGCGATGACTGCCTGTATATAGCGCAGCGCGATGCGCCCGGTCATCAGGCCTGCGTCGAGCGTGCTGTTCGCGAATTCTTTCGGCTCTCTGCCGACCGCTGCGATCGCGGCATCGATGCAAGTCGCGACCACCTCTTGCGGCGCACTGCCCAGGCGGGGCTCGACGGCGATACGCAGGCTGGTGAGACTCGCGTCGAGGTCACTTGCCTCGACGTCACGCGCCTGCATGGCCGTGCGCGACCAGGTCACGCAGGACACGAACAAATCGACCTCGCCCGATGCCATCGCCGCGCACAGTTCGAGTACGCGCTGACGCAGATGCTCCGTCCAGATCGAGCGCGCGTCGTCGCCGAAGCGGGCCGCGATTTTTGGGTTGTGCTCCAACAGGTGCGCGGCGGCGGCAGCCGAGATCTCATGCGCATGCTGCTCCAACTCCATGGCCGCGGTTGGTACAGGCGACAACTTCATGATTCTCTCCGCGGACCGAACGACAGCGGGTCCTCGTTGGTAAGCGGCTCGCGACTACCCGACTCGACTGCGGCACGCGGCAGACGCTCACGCAACCGCCGCGAGAAATCGCTGTGCACGCCGACGAACCGGGCGCGCTGCGCTTCGATACTGACCAGCAGCGTCGGTAACAGGAACAACACGATCAACGTTCCGAACAGCAGGCCGAAACCGATCGAGATGACCATGGGCTTGAGGAACTGCGCCTGCAGCGCGGTCTCCAGCAACAGGGGCAGGACGCCGGCAATCGTCGTCAGCGACGTCAACAGCACCGCACGCAGGCGGCGGCAGCCGGCCTCGACCGCTGCATCGGCGGCGCTGAGTCCGCGCTCGCGGGCCTGCTTGAATGCGACGACCAGGATGATCGAGTCGTTGATCACGATCCCCGACAAGCCGAAGAAGCCGAAGATCGACAGCATCGATACGTCGAAGCCGAGCAGCCAGTGCCCGAAGATCGCGCCGACGAGGCCGAACGGAATCACGCTGAGTACGGCGAACGGCCAAATGTAGGAGCCGAATACCCAGGCGAGAATGATATAGATCGTCAGGAACGCGAGCGGCAAAGCCAGCGAAATGTCGCTGACGCTCTCGGCCTGATTGGCGGCGTCGCCGCCGAACGCCCAAGCCACACCATAGTCATCGGTCAGTCGCGGCAACACGTCGCGCGCGAGTCGGGCGCGAATTGCGTTCGCGTTGTTGCGACTGAAGTCGACGTCCGCCGTGACGCTCACCGACAACAAGCCGGAGCTGTGTTTCAGCGAGTCGAAGCCGCGGTTGTAGCGCAGGCGCGCGACGTTGGCGAGCGCGGTGATCTCGCCGTCGGGCAGGACAATGGGCAACGTCTCGAGCGTGCGCTGTGAATCGCGCTCAGCCCCGGCCAGGCGCACGCGCACCTCGACCTCTTCGCCGCGGTCCTGGAAGATCTGCACGAGTTCGCCCTCGAACGCCACGCGCAGCTGTTCGCCGAGTTGCTGACCGGTCAGGCCGAGCGCCGTGCCGGTGGGCGAGAGTTCGAAGATCAGTTGCTCGCGCCCGTAACTCGTGTCGTCGCGAATGCCGCTGACGCCTTCCATCTCGCGCAGCACATCCTGCAATTCGAGAGCCGCGACCTTCAGGGTGTCGACGCTCTGACCCGTGAACTTGACGTCGATGTCGGCGCCCGGTGGGCCGGCATTGCTGCCGATGACGAGGAAAGATGCGAGCCCGGGTGGCAACGACAGCGAACGCCGCCATGCGCTGATGATCTCGGCGTTGCTCATGCGGCGCATATCGCCCGGCGTGATCTCGGCAATGATATGGCCAAGCTGCGAACCCGTCGCGCCGCGATTGTCCTGGCGCTGCTTGGTGATGACCAGCGTGATGAACTCTTCACCCGAATCCGCCTCGATCTTGCGCAGCGCGCGCTCGGCATCCTGGAGGAATGCCGTGACGCGTTCCTCGGGGGATCCGGCGACGAAGCGCACGTTGGCGGTGATCGTCGTGCCCTCGGGTTGCGGGAAGAACGAGAAGCCGAGTCGGCCGCCGGCCAGCAGGCCGACGATCAGGATGATGCCCGCCATCGCAATGCTGATCACCGTGCCGCGGTGCTCGACCGACCACGCGATCGAGTCCCGGTACCAGCCGTCTCGAAAGCGGTTCATGGCCACGTCAACCGCGCGACGCATCCGGCCGGGCTGCTTCTCGGCCGTGCCCTCGAGCGAATGCCGCAGGTGCCCCGGCAGAATCAGGAAACACTCGATCAGCGACGCGATGATCACGCAGATCACCACGAGCGGGATCGCGAACAGGATACTCCCGGTGGAGCCGCCGATCGTCATCAGCGGCAGGAACGCCGCGATCGTCGTCAGCGATGCGGCCGTCACCGGCGCGAACATGGTCAAGGCCGCGCGCTCGGCCGCAGCAGCCGGACCCGCACCCTGCTGATACAAAGTCACGGCTTCCTCGCCGACGACAATGGCATCGTCGACGATGATGCCGAAGGTCATGATCAGCGCGAACAGGGTCATGACATTGATCGAGCCGCCCGCGAGCCATAACGCGACGAGCGACGCCAGTATTGATACCGGGATACCGACCGCGACCCAGAATGCGACGCGCCCATTGAGAAAGATGTACAGCATCACCACGACCAGCACGATGCCGCTCACCGCGTTATCGACCATCAGGTTGATGCGTTCGTCGACGGTTTTCCAGACTTCGTCGTACGCATAGATGGACACGTTCGGCGGCAACGTTTCCCGAGCGGTTTCGACCCAGTTCATCAGCCGCATGGCGACATCGATGGCGTCTTCTTCCTCGGCCCGCTTGACGGCGAGCTCGACCGCCGGCTGCCCATTGACGAAGATCAGGGGCTGATCTTCCTTCCACTGCCGGTTGATCACGGCGATGTCGCCGAGCTTCAGGAGCTGGCCGCCGCGGTCCGCGGAGATTGGCAGACCCGCGAAGCCGGATACGGAACGCTGCTGATCCGTGCTGCGCAACTGGCGCGCCATATCGGCGCCACCGACGGTGCCCGCCGGTACGTCGGCGCTGCTGCCGCCGATCTTCGTGGCGATATCACCCAGCGACAGGTCGAGTTCGATCAAACGGTCGGCCGTGAGTTCGATCGCGATCTCTTCCTCGGGCAAGCCGCTGATGTCGAACCGCGCCAGGCCGATCGCACGTAACTCCCGCTCCAGTCGCTTGACCTGCGGACGAAGTTGCTCGAGCACCGGACCGACGACGAGCAGCTTCGCGACCGGTTCGATGCGGGTCACGAGCGTGATGCGCGGGTCTTCCGAGCTCGCGGGCAGGTTGCGCACCTGCGCAACGAAGTCTTTGGCTTGCTCCAGCGCATTCGTCATGTCGGTGCCCTGCGGAAACTCGAGGGTCACCTCCGCCTGACCGTTGCCGGACGTGGATTCAATCGTGCGCAGGCCGTCGACGCTGATGAGCTGGTCTTCGAGCGGCTGCGTGATCAGCGCCTCGACGTCTTCCGCCGATGCGCCGGGCCACGTGACGCTGACCTTGACGAAGTTCAATGCGAATGCCGGCAGGAGCTGGCGCGACAGCTGGCCGGTGGCCCAGATACCGAGCACGATCATCGTCAGCATCGCGAGATTCGGCGCGACCGGGTGACGAATGAAGGCGCGAATGATGCCCTGCACGGCCTACTCCGCGTCGGCCGGCGCGGCTTCGGCATCGCTGACGCGCGCGCCGCCGTTGCCCGGCTTGACCGCCGCCGATTGCGTCAGCAATCCGTTGGCCGCGTTGGACAGCTTGGTAATCACGACCAGGTCATCCTCCGCCAGCTCGGGTGAACGAACGAGCACCTCGGTACCGCCGATCGGTCGCGCGCGCTCGCCGACGCGTTCGACCTCGACCATCTGCATGCGCTGGTCGACGAGCTTGTAGACCTGGTTGCGACCGTAGAGCGCCTCGGCGGGCAATGCGATGACGTCGGCCTCGGGCGGCAGATCGAGAAATACACGCACAGTGCTGCCGAGACGCAACGCGCGCGGCGGTTCTTCGAACCGGATGAAGCTGTCGACGCCACCGCTCGCTTCCCGTGTCTGTCCGGAGATACGCGCGAGGCGGCCGGCAATGCTGACATCGCCGCTCTGCACGAGCGCGGCCATCGGCTCGCCGGCCGCGATGCCCTGCGTGACAGACTCCGCGTAGCGTGCCGGGATCTGCGTCCGAACTTCGATCGCAGCGGGATTCTGTAGCCGCAGCAGCACATCGTTCTCACGGACGCGGTCGCCTTCGGACACATCGACCTCCGACACGACGCCGTCGAACGGTGCGCGCACCTCGGTGCGTTCGAGATCGAGCCGCGCCTGGTCGCGTAGCGCACTCGCGCGTGAGGCCTGCGCGGCGAGCTCGGTCAGCTGAATCTCGACCTCTTCGACCGTTAGCTGCGCCTGGCTCACGGCAAGTTGCTGACGCTTCAGGTTCTCGGCGGTCGTATCGAGGTCGGCTTGCGACAGCAGGCCCTCCTTCGACAAATCCTGCGCGCGTGCCTGGCGCGTCTCGGTGAGTTCCAGCAATTCGCGTTCTTTCTCGAATGCTCCGCGGCTGCGGGCGAGGCGCCGTTTTGCAAATGCCCGTTTTGCCTGCACCTCGTTCAGGTCGGCCTCGGCCTGCTGCAGCTCGAGACGGACGTCGCGATCATCGAGCAGGATCAGGACCTGGTCCGCGGTAACGGTCTCGCCGTCCAGCACGTTGACCGAATTGATCAGCCCGTCGACGCCCGCGCTGAGCTGCGCGTTCTGCGGCGACTGGACGCTGCCGAAGAGTTCGAGCGTCGGCCGCAGCGTCTGGCTGAGCGCCGGCTGCACCTCGACCACCCACGCACGCTCGGGCCGCTCGAGAGGTTCCGAGCGGTCACGCGTAATGATCAACAGGGCCGTCACCACGAGGGCGGCAAGGATGATCAGAACCGACGGTCTGCGCCATTTTGGGATCTGCATTGCGACACTTTATACGGGTAGCGCCGCCAAGTGGATCCGCATAGCGGATATTTTTTGCCGACCCTGCATATTCGTCTGTTTTTGGAGATGGATTCAGCCAGGCGCAGCTTTCTGCGCTTTAATAGCCACGATGAAAACGGCCGCACCGCGGCCCGGCTGCCACTGATGGTCGATCGTAAAACCGGCGGCCGTGAGGCTTTGCTCCAGCTCCTCCACCTTGAATACCGTGACCGACGGCAGTCCGATGAATGAGAGGACGGGCGCGATGACCCGAAAATACTTCATCGAATCGCCGATGCACGCCGTGCTGCTGACGAAAACGCCGCCGGGTTTGAGGATCCGATGTACCCGGGCGATGACCGCTTCCTTGTCCTCCAGCAGGTGCAGAATGCTGAGGCCCAGGACGGCATCGAAGCTTGCGTCCGGGACATCGAGTTCTTCGATCGCCAGTTTCTCGAAGGTCACGTTCTCGATGCCGTCGACGCGGGCCTTGTCCTGCGCAATCTCGATCATATTCGCCGAGACGTCGATGGCTCGGATGTGTTGCACATAGGGCGCATGCGCGATCGCGGTCGACCCGGTGCCGCAGCCGAACTCCAGCACCTGCATGTCCGGTCG
>JBLYYV010000055.1:0-4731 GCA_048550095.1 Gammaproteobacteria bacterium | reverse complement strand
GGATATTGTCGATGTTCAGCAGCAGGTGCGACGACTGTGACTCGCGCAGGATCGGGTTCGCCTCGATGCGCTCGACGTCGAGCGTGCACTCGTAAACCTCGTACGCTTCCTTGATGATCTGCGGGTGCCGGTCATCGGGCTCGCGCCCAGGCGTCGGGCTGTCGATCAGTTCGAAGCAGTTGTACGCCATCTTCTCCTCGGGCGTCTGTCCCGGGTAACCGAATTTCAGCACGGTCTCGATATGCGCCTTGTCGTACTCGATGAAGTGCAACGCACACTTGTGGGTGCGGCGCACGTGGCGATCCGTGTTCGAGCCCGGGCGACTGACAACCATCCAGGAGCGCCTCGATCCCACGACCTCGAAAGGAAAGCTGAGCTGATACGGGCCGATGCTCGTGCGCCCATCCTCGGCAACCGTCGTGATCAGCGCGAATGACGAGGCGTAGTAGGAACTGGCCTGGTACCAGTTGTCATGGATCGCGCTGACGACGAATTCATCGCTGCCTTTTGTCATTGTGATACCCGATATTCATCATTAAAATTAAATGCTTATAAAAATCTTCTAACAATCGAAATAAACTGAACCCGCTGCGCATGACGAGCCTGTACACGACATTCTCCGCCGGTTTTCCTCGCGATCGCTCACGCGTGCTGCTGCGCACGCCGGACGGCAGCAGCTTCAGCTACGCCGATGCAGAAAGCGAGTCGGCCCGCATCGCCTGTTTCCTGCGCGAACAGGGCCTGCGGCCCGGTGATCGGGTCACGGTGCAGGCGCCCAAGTCGCCGCAGCTCGTCTGGCTGTATCTCGCATGTCTGCGCGCCGGCCTCGTCTACCACCCGCTGAACGACGCCTACCGGTCAGCGGAGCTCGACTACTTCCTGCGCGATGCCACACCCAAGCTGGTGGTGTGTGTGCCCGAACGAGAGGCGGAGTACGCGCAGCTAACGGGGCAACTCGACTGCCGCGTGCTGACGATCGATGCGCAGGGCCGCGGAAGCCTGCGCGACGCATATGCCGGCGCCGAGCCCCGCTTTGCCCCCGTCGACTGCGACGACGACACGACGGCCGTGCTGCTGTACTCGTCCGGCACCACCGGCCAGCCGAAGGGTGCGATGCTGACGCATGGCAACCTCGCCGCGAATACCGCGACGCTCGTCCGCTACTGGGGCTTCACGAGCGACGACCGGCTGCTGCATGCCCTGCCGATCTACCATGCCCACGGCCTGTTCGTGGGTCTCGGCTGTGCGTTGCTCGGCGGCGCCAGCATGAATTTCCTGGGCAAATTCGACACGGAGACGGTCAAGCATCAGCTCGCCGACTCGACGGTCATGATGGGCATCCCGACGTTCTACACGCGTCTCCTCGCCGACCCGGATTTCGATCAGCGCGCCTGTGCCGGCATGCGCCTGTTCATCTCCGGCTCGGCCCCCCTGCTCGCCGACACGCACCGCGAATTCAGCCGCCGTACGGGCCACGCAATCCTCGAACGCTACGGCATGACGGAAACGTCGATGCTCAGCTCGAACCCGCTGCACGGAGACCGGCGCCCCGGCAGCGTCGGGTATCCGCTGCCCGGCGTCGAGATCAGGATCGTCGACGCGCATGACTGCCAGGTCGAAACCGGCCGAGTCGGCGAGATCCAGGTGCGCGGCCCGAACGTGTTCAAGGGCTACTGGAACATGCCTGACAAGACGGCACAGGACTTTACCGACGATGGTTTTTTCCGGACCGGAGACCAGGGTGTCTTCGCCGAGGATGGCTACCTGACCATCCTGGGCCGCAACAAGGACATGATCATCACCGGCGGGCTGAACGTCTATCCGAAGGAGGTCGAGCTGGTGCTGGACGAACTCGACGGGGTTGTCGAATCGGCGGTCATCGGGGTACCGCATGCGGACTTCGGGGAGGGCGTGGTCGCAATCATTGTGCCGGATGCCAGCCACGAGACCGCGGAGTCGGATATCATCGCGACCCTGCGTGATCGGCTGGCCGGCTTCAAGCTACCGAAACGCGTCATCCTCGTCGACGAATTACCGCGAAACGCGATGGGCAAAGTTCAAAAAAATGAATTACGTCAGATATATGCAGACACTTTCTCATGAGTAATCTCATTCGACCCCGGCGCTCAGCCCTGTTCATGCCGGGGTCCAACCAGCGCGCGCTGGCCAAGGCGCGCACGCTGCAAACCGACGCGGTCATCTTCGATCTGGAGGACGCAGTCGCGCCGGAGGCCAAAGGCGAGGCTCGCCGCCTCGTCGTCGCCGCACTGGCCGAAGGCGGTTATGGGCCGCGTGAGACGGTCGTGCGCGTCAATGGCTACGGCACGGAATGGTGGGACGCCGACATGAAGGCAGCCTGCACCAGCGGCGCCGATGCGATGCTCGTGCCGAAGGTCGACTCGGCGGACCAGGTCAGCAAGTTCGGTGACCTGATGGCCATCAATGGCGCACCCGACAGCATGCGGCTCTGGATCATGGCCGAAACGCCGTTGTCGATTCGAAACATCGACGCGATCGCCGGCTCCGATCCCCGGCTGAGCGTGATCGTCATGGGCACGTCGGACCTGGGCAAAGCGCTCAGGCTGCCGCCGGACCCCGAACGAACCGGGCTTCAGCTGGCGCTCGGGGCCGCGGTGCTGGCGGCCCGAGCCCACGGTCTTGATATACTTGACGGCGTCTTTGGTGACCTGACCGACACCGACGGCTTCGCCCGTTCCTGCGAACAGGGCAAGAAACTCGGATTTGACGGCAAGACACTGATTCATCCGGGGCAAATAGACGCGGCAAACGAAGTTTTCGGCGTGTCCGACGCCGAGGCGGCGCACGCGGCTGCTGTCGTGCGGGCCTGGGCGGAAGCGAAAAGCGAGGGTCGCGGCATCGCGGTGCTGGACGGACAGATGATCGAGAACCTGCATGCGGACGCGGCGCGGCGGGTGCTCGCGCTGGCAGAGGCTGTCAGCGCCAGAGACGCGGAATAACAAGAGGAACACGGAATGACTAAATTCCAGAAACCGGGTATCGAGGACTGGCAGGCACTCGCCGACAAGGAAGGCCGTGGCCGCACGCACGCGGACCTCGTCTGGAACACCCCCGAAGGCATCGCGGTCAAACCGCTTTATACAGCGGCAGACCTGGAAGGTATCGACCACCTCGGCGGGTTGCCCGGATTTGCGCCGTTCGTCGGCGGACCGCGCGCGACGATGTATGCGGGCCGGCCCTGGACCGTGCGCCAATATGCCGGATTCTCGACCGCCGAGGAATCGAACGCGTTTTACCGCAAGAACCTCGCCGCCGGCCAGACCGGCCTGTCCGTCGCCTTCGACCTGGCGACACACCGAGGCTATGACTCAGACCACCCGCGCGTCGTCGGCGACGTCGGCAAGGCGGGCGTGGCGATCGACACCGTCGAGGACATGAAGATCCTGTTCGACGGCATCCCGCTCGACAAGATGTCGGTATCGATGACGATGAACGGCGCGGTGCTGCCGGTGATGGCGATGTACATCGTCGCCGCCGAGGAACAGGGCGTCGGGCCGGAAGCGCTGGCCGGCACCTTGCAGAACGACATCCTCAAAGAATTCATGGTACGCAACACGTACATCTATCCGCCGGCGCCGTCGATGCGCATCGTCGCCGACATCATCGGCTATACCGCGCGCAACATGCCCCGCTATAACTCGATCTCGATCTCCGGCTACCACATGCAGGAAGCGGGCGCGACGGCGGTGCAGGAACTCGGCTTCACGATCGCAGACGGCATCGAGTACGTGCGCGCCGCCCTGGCGAGCGGGCTCGAGGTAGACCAGTTTGCTCCGCGCCTGTCATTCTTTTTCGGCATCGGCATGAACTTCTTCATGGAAGCGGCCAAGCTGCGCGCCGCCCGACTGCTGTGGGCGGAGCTGATGCAGGAGTTGTTCGAACCCAAGACGGCTAAGTCACTGATGCTGCGCACGCACTGCCAGACATCCGGGGTCAGCCTGACGGGCCAGGATCCTTACAACAACATTATCCGCACGACCGTCGAAGCACTCGCAGCCGCGCTCGGCGGCACGCAGTCCCTGCATACGAATTCGTTCGACGAGGCGCTCGCGCTGCCGTCGGAGTTCTCGGCGCACATTGCGCGCAACACGCAACTCGTGCTGCAGGAAGAGACGGGCATCACGAAGGTCGTGGACCCGCTGGCCGGTTCGTATTACGTCGAAAGCCTGACCGGCGAGTTGGCTGCGGAAGCACGCAAGCTGATTGGCGAGGTCGAGGAACTCGGCGGCATGACGAAGGCGGTGGAATCCGGCATGCCGAAGCTGCGCATCGAACAGGCGGCCGCGCTTCGCCAGGCACGCATCGACCGCGGGGACGAAGTGATCGTCGGCGTCAACAAGTACCAGCGCGAAGACGAGCCCGAGATCGAGATCCTCAATATCGACAACACGGCCGTGCGCGAATCGCAGATCCGGCGACTCGAGGACGTTCGCGGCGGTCGCGACGACGCAAACTGCCAGGCAGCGCTCGATGCGCTGACGGCGGGCGCCGAAAACGACGCGGAGAATCTGCTGGCGCTCGCGGTCGACGCCGCCCGGGCACGCGCCACCGTCGGCGAAATCTCCGACGCGCTCGAGAAGAAATACGGGCGCCATCGTGCCGTCATTCACTCGATCAGCGGAGTCTACGGGTCTGCGTATGAAGGCGACGAAGGGTTCGAAAAGATCCAGCGCGACGTCGAAGCGTTCGCGC
>JBLYYV010000054.1:0-2705 GCA_048550095.1 Gammaproteobacteria bacterium | reverse complement strand
GGACGTCGCGGCTGTCCTCGTTCAGCACGAAAACGGTGAAGTCGTCATCGACCGCCGCGCCCGTGTCGAGCCACTCGAGCAAGGCTGCTCGGCCATCCCGCTCGAGTATGACCGCGGCTTCCTTCGCCAGCGGGCTTTGCCTCGCGATGCTGTAGCCGCGCAGTTCGTAAGACGCGATAAACGCCAGGCTGGCGGCGCCGAGCAGCACGAACACGGCGAGGGCCGCGCCAATATAGAGCGCGAGCCTGAGGTAGAGGCGCGGGTACGGGAACTGCAAAAGATCAGGCCTCCGGGAGCGCGGCGTCGTCGAGCACGTAGCCATGACCGCGCACGCCGCGCAGGCACGCCTTATCAACGCCGACGGCCGCCAGCTTGCGACGCAACTTACTGATGAGTGTATCGATGCTCCGGTCGTAGGCTTCGATCGGCCGGTCCAGTGCCAGCTGTGTCAGTTCGCCCCGAGTCAGGACCTGGCCCGGCCGGCGCATGAGTTGTTCGAGCAAACGCAGTTCGGCGGCGGTCAGCTCGACCTCGACGCCGTGAGCCGTGCACTGCCGTCGCGGGATATCCAGGCGGAGCGACCCCACCGACAAAATCGCAGCAGAGTCGGATGGCGGACCGGCCACGCGTTTGAGCACCGCGCGAATGCGGGCCGTCAGTTCCAGCGGATTGCAGGGTTTAGGCAGGTAGTCGTCGGCGCCGCCCAGCAGGCCGAGGATCCGTTCGGACTCCGCACCCCGTGCGGTCAGCATGATGACCGGCACATCGCCGTCGGCGCGCAAGCGCTTCAGCAACTCGAAGCCACTGACATCGGGCAGCATGACATCGAGGACGACCAGGTCGGGCGGCCGACGCTCGATCTCGGCGTCCATCGACGCGCCGTCATGGACGACTGCGACCTGAAACCCCTGCAGCTCGAGGAATTCGCGCAGCATCCCGGCCAGGTCGACGTCGTCGTCGACCAGCAGTAAATGCGGCGAATCACCACTCATGCCGACCCCGGCCGCTTCATCGGGAATTACCCACGATTGCCGGTGGTTGACAGTCTGTTAACACAGGGCGCATGTCGATTTTCTACACTGGATTACCTAGAAAATGCCGCGAACAGTCATTTGCTGCCATCAGTTGTCGCGCAAATACTGGCCGCATGCAAGCCCGGAGATACATAACAATGAGCAACGAAGCATCCACAGCGCAACCGCAGTCTCGCCTGGCGAGCCTGTTCTATCGCCCCCCCTATGTCGGGCTGGTGGCCTTCGTCATCGTCTTTGTCGTCCAGGCGCTGGGACACACCGTCATGATCGTCATGGAAGATGTCTGGCCGGGCGAACAATACGTCTATCACTCGGCGTTCGCGATGGGGCTCTTTGGTGCCGCATTGCTTTTCGTGGGCATGAAGAACGCCAACGAAGTCGCCGCCACCTGGTACGGGTTCTGGGCGGGGACTTTCCTGTGGACCGGCTGGATAGAATTCTCATTCGTCTGGTCGGCCAACTACCTCAAAGTGCCCGACCTGATGGATCCGGTCTTGGCGGGCCAGATCGCCACGAAGGCCGAATATCTCGTGATGATGTCGTCGATCGGCATCCTGGGCGCAACACTCGCCTATTTCCTGCTCAACAAGGAAACGAAGTGCAACTTCTTCATTTTCTTCCAGCGTCACCTGAAACTCAGGACCGGCAAGCCCAGCCGCGGTTATAAGCGAAATTTCGCCGCCATCACGGCGCTGGAAACCATTTACGTGATCTGGTTCTTCTACCTGTTCCTGCTGTTTCTCTATGACGAAAACATCCTCGGTGATCGCCATCCCGCAACGTATGTGATCTTCTTTCTGAACGTTATATGGGCCGCCTACCTGTTCCAGCGACTGATGAAATTCTGGAAGGTGACCACCGCCATTCGCTACGGCATCCCCACCGCGATCGTCGCATGGAACTGCGTGGAGATCGCCGGACGCTGGCACCTGTTCACGGAGTTCTGGGAACGGCCACAGGATTTCGCGCTCGAGATGACCATGATCACGGTCGGTATCGGGATTGCGGCATTCCTGGCCGTGCGCACACCGGCACACAAGAAAGCGGAGATGTCGCGCGCGACGTTGGCAACGGAGCCCGCCAAGTAGCAGGCTAATGATTGGATTTGTTGCCGGCGACCTGCCCCCGGATCAGGCGGGAGGCGACCCGAGCGCGTGCACCCATTCGAGCCTGCCCTCGACATAAACGTCCTCCGTCGGAGCGTAAGGCGCAGGATCGTCCAGGCTGCAAACCGTCACGTCGATATTTTCGGGTCGCTTCGTCGTCGTAAAGGTAATCGGCGTACCGCATTGCATGCAGAACCCGCGTCGGCCATGGTCCGACGAGTGCAGGACCCCCGGCTCTCCTTTCACCATCCTGAATTGGCCCCTGGCGACGATGATCCAGGTGACATAGGCCGCGCCGCTCGTCCTGCGACACATCTCGCAATGACAATTCACGATCCAGCCACCCGTCGTGTCCAGCTCATAGCGAAGCGCGCCGCAGAAACATCCACCCTGAGTCATCTCGCATCCCCCTGTCAGCCGCCCGCCGCCAGCTGCGCCATCAGGCTAGCGGACCCGATATCTACCTTCAACCTGCGCCGTGGCAACGGCGATGCCATCGTGATGCAGAGACATACCCGTCGAGCAGGCACCGACGCTATTCAGAGCAACGCCAAATGGAACAAAG
>JBLYYV010000053.1:0-12930 GCA_048550095.1 Gammaproteobacteria bacterium | reverse complement strand
TGACGACCGGCGGAATGCCCAGCCAGGCGCCGCCCGCGACAGCGGCCACGGATGCGGCGACCAACCCCCCGGCGAGGCCCTCCCAGGTCTTGCCGGGGCTTACCCGCGGAGCCAGTTTGTGGCGCCCGAGTCGCCGGCCGACGAAATAGGCGCCAACGTCCGCCGCCCAGACGATCGCCAGGGCCAGCAATACGAATTCAGGACCGCGATCGCCGACGCGCAGCAACGTCACGATGCCGGCCCAGGCGGGAATAATGACGAGAATACCGCAGGCTGCGCCAACGGCCGGCGGGATCGGCGTCGGGTATTTCAGCACCCAGATGAAAGCGCACAACCACCAGCACAAAGCAGTCCACAAAATGGGCAGAAGCGGCAACGGGTCGGGAACGAGCAGCAGCACGACGGCCATCAAACCGGCGAGCAGCGCAACATAGACCGACCGGGCGAACAGCGAATCCAGTGACAGGAAGCCACTCCACTCCCAGGCGCCGATGACGACGAAAACACCCAGAATGCCGAGCGCGGCGGCCGGCGGGAGGGTGAAGAATACGAGCAGCAGAACGACGATCAGGACGATCGCCGTCACGATGCGCTGCATCAGCTTACTCAAGGCCAATACCTCCGAACCGCAACCGACGCCAAGCGCAACATGACCACTTTGGGCACCGGCGGGGCGGCCACCGGCCTAGTCCGCGCCAGCCTTTTTCTGCAGGTCGCCGACGCGGCCGAACCGGCGCTCGCGACCGCCGTAGAAGTTCAGGGCGTCGGCAAGGTCTTGTTCGTCGAACTCGGGCCACAGCGTGTCCGTGAACCAGATTTCCGTGTACGCGAAGTCCCATAGCAGAAAGTTACTGACACGCTTCTCGCCACCCGTCCGAATGAGCAAGTCCGGATCCGGCAACCCGGCCAGCGAAACGTGACGCCCGACGACGGTTTCGTCGATATCATCCGGGTCAATCTCACCAGCCTTTGCCTTTGCCGCCAGCTTGCGAACGGCTTCGACAATATCCCACCGGCCGCCGAAAGCGACCGCCAGTACGAGCTGCATTCGGCTGTTGCCGGCCGTCTTCTGCTCCGCGTCGTCAATTCGCTTCTGCAGGATCGTCGGCAGATTTTGTCGCGCTCCGATGAACCTCAGCCGGATGCCATTCTCGTGCAGTGCATTGACCTCGCGCTGCAGCACCTCAACGAACAGCCGCATCAGCGCGTTGACCTCTTCCGCCGGACGATTCCAGTTCTCGCTGCTGAAGGCGAACAGGGTCAGAACCTCGACACCGGCCTGGGCACACGCTTCGACGATTTTGCGCGCGGACTTGACGCCGGCCCGGTGGCCGGAAAACCGCGGCTTGGCGTGCTGATTCGCCCAGCGACCGTTGCCATCCATGATGACGGCGATATGCCGCGGCGTCTGCGGCACGGTTTTGTCGGGTGTGGCACTCAAGTCAGCTTCTCAAATAAAACTTAAGTATCTATCAGAAGTCCATGACTTCCTTTTCTTTTTCTGCACAGAGCCTGTCGATCTCCGCGATATGATTGTCCGTCAGAACCTGGATCTCCTGGTGCGCCCGCCGGTCGTCGTCCTCGGTGATTTCCTTTTCTTTCAGGAGTTCCTTGACGTGATGCAGGCAGTCGCGCCGGATGTTGCGAACCGCGATCCGCACATTCTCGGCATCCTGCTTGACGACCTTGACGAGGTCCTTGCGGCGCTCCTCGGTCAGGACCGGCAGCGGGACGCGGATCACGGTGCCGGCCGTTGTCGGCGTCAGGCCGAGGTCGGAATTCATGATTGCTTTCTCGATGACCGGAATCATCTGCTGCTCCCAGGGGGTCAGCGACAGCGTGCGCGCGTCTTCGACGGCGACGTTGGCGACCTGAGTCAGCGGTGTCTCGGCGCCGTAATAGTCCACATGCAGGTGGTCGAGTAACCCCACGTGAGCGCGACCGGTGCGCAGTTTCTTGAATGTCTGTCCGAGCGCTGCCACGCTCTTGTCCATGCGCGTATCGGCGTCTTTCTTGATGTCGTTAATCATGTCCCTGGTCCTCTACTCGTCACGCGTGAACGATCGTGCCGATATTCTCGCCGCTAACCAACCGTACCAACGCACCCGGATGGGTCAGGTCAAAGACGCGGATCGGCAGATCGTTATCGCGACACATGACGATGGCGGTCGCGTCCATGACATTGAGTTTGTCGTTCAAGACCTTGTCGAACGACAACTCGGGGTAGTGCCTGGCGTCCGGATTCGTCACCGGATCGGCCGAATAGACGCCGTCGACCTTGGTCGCCTTGACCAGCAAATCGGCCCCGATCTCGATGGCGCGCAAGGCCGCCGCGGTATCGGTCGTAAAAAACGGGTTGCCGGTGCCAGCCGCAAATATCGTGACGCGCCCTTTCTCGAGGTGGCGCACGGCGCGGCGACGGATATAGTCCTCGGAAATCTGGTGAATCTGCAGCGCGGACATGACCCGTGCCTGTATATCCAGGCGCTCGAGCGCATCCTGCATCGCCAGCGAGTTGATGACGGTCGCCAGCATGCCCATATGGTCGCCGGTCACGCGATCCATGCCCGCCCTGGCCAGGCCGGCGCCGCGGAAGATGTTGCCGCCGCCGACGACGACGCCAATCTGCACGCCCTGATTGTGTATCTCGCGAATGTCCTTCGCGATCCCGCCGAGCATGTCGGGATCGATACCGTAGTCTTCGCGTCCCAGCAGCGCCTCGCCGCTGAGCTTCAACAATATCCGATGGTAAGGCAGTTCGCTGTTCGGCACGATTCAGGCCTGAGCGTTGACTTGGGCCTGCACTTCCTCGGCGAAATTCTCGACTTTCTTCTCGATGCCTTCGCCAACCTCGAGCCGGTAAAACCCTTTGACGCTGGCGCCCGACTGGCCCAGCAGCTTGCCCACAGTGACGTCGGGATCCTTGACGAACGGTTGACCGAGCAACGTGATCTCCGCCAGATACTTGCGCATGCGGCCCTCGACCATCTTCTCGACGATGTTGGCCGGCTTGCCTTCCTGGGCCGCCTGATCCGCCAGGATCTTGCGTTCCTTCTCCTGCGCCTCGGCCGGAACGTCGTCCGGACCGATGAAGCCCGGGTTGCTCGCCGCGATGTGCATCGCGATGTCACGACCCAGCTCCGCGTCGCCGCCAGCCACATCGACGATCACGCCGATCTTGACACCGTGCAGGTAGCTTCCGATCTGGCCTTGGGGAGTGATCGTCTCGAAGCGGCGCACGGCGACGTTCTCGCCGATCTTGGCAACGAGCGCATTCCGCAGGTCCTCGAACGTACCGCCATCCGCGGGCAGCGCCATGAGCGCTGCGACATCGGCCGGCCGCGCATCCACCACCAGCTGTGCAGCCCGCTGCGCGAATGCGATGAAGTTCTCGTCCTTGGCGACGAAGTCGGTTTCGCAGTTGACCTCCACGATCGCGGCGATGCCATCGGCTGTCGCGAGTTCAATTCGGCCTTCAGCGGCAATGCGCCCGGACTTCTTGGCCGCGGATGCCTGACCGCTCTTGCGCAGGTATTCCTGGGCCGCCTCGATGTCGCCCTTCATTTCGACGAGCGCTTTCTTGCACTCCATCATTCCCGCGCCGGTCAGTTCGCGGAGCTCTTTCACCAAGCTGGCTGTGATCGTCATGTCCGTGGTCTCATCGTGTCATTCCCCGCTGCGATGCGGGTGGCGCGGGCGCATGAGCTGCGCCGGCGCCGATTTCAAGACTTGTCTTTGTCCGCGTCCGCCGCTTCTGCCGCCGGAGCCTCTTCGGCCGCCGGAGCCGGAGCCTCTTCGGCCGCCTTAGCCGGAGCCTCTTCGGCCGCCTGAGTCGGAGCCTCGTCCGGTGCTTCCGCCGCCGCGTCGGCCTCCGCCGGAACATCCTCGGCTTTCGGCGCGGCTGCCTCCTCTGCCGCCGCAGCGCGCTTCTCGCTCGGATCGGCCTTAGCTTCGGCACTCGCCGCCGCACGCGTCTTACGACCGCCGCGCTTCGGCTTCTGCTGAGTGGGACGACCCTCCTCGTCCAGCTCGACGAAGTCGTCTTCACCGACCGGCAACATCGGCAGTGACTCCTTGCCGAGCAAGACGGCATCGGCAATGCCCGACGCATACAGCTGCGCCGCGCGCATCGCATCGTCATTGCCCGGAATCACATAGTCGATATCGTCCGGCGCACAGTTCGTGTCGACGATGCCGACGACCGGAATGCCGAGGATCCTGGCTTCATGAACGGCGATCTTCTCGTAGCCGACGTCGATGACGAAGATGGCATCCGGCAGGGACGCCATGTCCTTGATGCCGCCCAGCGTTCGCTCGAGCTTCGCCTTCTCACGCGTGAGACCGAGCACTTCCTTCTTGGTAAGACGCCCGAACGTGCCGTCGCTGTCCATCTCCTCGATTTCCTCGAGGCGTTTGATCGACTGCTTGATCGTCTTGAAGTTGGTGAGCATTCCGCCGAGCCAGCGATGGCTGACGAACGGCATGCCGCAACGCTCGGCCTGCTCCCGCACCGCCATCCCTGCCGACCGCTTGGTGCCGACGAACAGGATCTTGCCGCGATTCGCGACCAGCGACTGCACGAAATTACAGGCATCACGGTACAACGGCACCGTTTGCTCGAGATTAATAATGTGGATATTGTTGCGGGCGCCAAAAATAAAGGGCGCCATCTTGGGATTCCAATACCGGGTCTGGTGGCCAAAATGCACACCAGCCTCCAGCATCTTACGCATGCTGACTTCTGTCATGTTGAACTCCGTTGGGTTGAGCCTCCACACACCCCATGCGACAACCACGCTCATGGCGCAGCACCCAGTCACACGTGCCGGTGTGTGTGTGTATTTCGTTGCCTCGAGGGCGCGCGCTTTATACCATACCCGTCGCCGGGCAACAATGCGCCTCGCAAACACCGGCCCCGGCAGTATCGCCAGCGCCGCGGCTCAAGATTTAGTGTCGAAAAATATTACAGGCTGACGCCGTCCGGTCGACGCGCCACGGGCGGCCGGCAGCGCACCATCGATTTCACGGCTCACAGGTGTACCCATTGCTGAAACCACAACGACTGTCGATCACGATCAAGACGCCAGAGGAACAGGACCTGATGCGGACAGCCGGCCGGCTGGCGGCAGATGTCCTCGACATGATTGGCGAACACATCGTGCCAGGCGTGACGACCGACGAGCTCGACCGAATCTGCCACGACTATATGGTCGACGTTCAGGACTCGATCCCCGCCCCGCTCAACTATCGCGGCTTCCCGAAATCGATCTGCACATCAGTCAATCACGTCGTTTGTCACGGGATCCCAGCCAACAAGCGACTGAAGAACGGCGACATCGTTAACGTTGACATCACGGTGATCAAACAGGGTTTTCATGGCGATACCAGTCGAATGTTCCACGTCGGCAAGCCGAATGTGAAAGGCCAGCGCGTTGCGCAGGTCGCCTTCGACGCAATGTGGAAGGGCATCCGACAGATTCGGCACGGCGCGCACCTGGGCGATATCGGATATGCCATCCAGACCTATGTCGAAGCGCAGCGCTGCTCCGTCGTGCGCGAGTATTGCGGGCATGGCATTGGCCGGGTATTTCATGAAGATCCCCAGGTACTGCACTACGGCCGGCGCGGCACCGGCATCGAGATCCAGGAAGGCATGACCTTCACGGTCGAGCCGATGGTCAATTTCGGCAAGCGCCACGTAAAACTGCTGCCAGATGGCTGGACGGTCGTGACCAAGGATCACTCGCTGTCAGCCCAGTGGGAGCACACGGTGCTATGTACGCGAGACGGTTTCGAGGTGCTCACACTCGGAGCCGAGGATCGCGACCGATGTCCATAACCGCGCAAAACGCCGCAGCCGAAGAAACACTGACACAATCCGCGGAGGCTCTGAGACTTGCCGCGGACGTCATGACCGGCAACCTCGACGAGATCGACTGGACGAAGCTGGAAGCGCGACTCGCTGAGCCGGGCCTGGACATGCCCGGACTGCGATGCGTTCTCGACAGCGGTAACGCCGCTCTGACGTTGCGATTCACGCATGGCGCAGCCGCCGGACGGCTGGTCGCGGACCGGTCTAAGCTGATCGACCTGATCATGCTGGCCGCCTGGCGCATGCACGTGGAGCATCGCCTGACCGGTGCCGCGCTGATCGCGGTCGGCGGCTACGGTCGCGGTGAGCTGCTGCCGAAGTCCGACGTCGACCTGCTGATCCTGCTGGACGATCATCAGCACGCGCAGGCGGAGGAACCGATCTCGGACTTCCTGACAATGCTCTGGGACCTGGGCCTGGACATCGGCCACAGCACGCGCAATATCGACGAATGCAAGCAGCAAGCGCACGACGATATCAGCGTCGTCACGAGCCTGATGGAATCGCGCCTCCTCACGGGCCCGGAACACTTGTTCGAGGAAATGCAGCGGGCCATCGGGCCCGACCAGATCTGGTCGACGCGCAGTTACTTCGAAGCCAAGCTCAAGGAGCAGCATGCGCGGCATGCGCGCTATAACGACACCGCCAATAACCTGGAGCCGAACGTAAAAGGCACGCCCGGCGGCCTGCGCGACATCCAGATGATCGTCTGGGTGACGAAACGTCATTTCGGCACGAGCAAGCTGAACGAACTCGTCGAACATGATTTTCTGACACCGGGCCAGCTTCGGTTGCTGCAGCAGGGGCGTGAATTCCTGTGGCGAGTGCGTTTCGCGCTGCACACGCTCACCGGCCGGCACGAAGACCGACTGCTGTTCGACTACCAGTCGCGCATCGCGAAGCTGTTCGGCTACAAGGACGCGTCGTACATGCTGGCCGTCGAGCAATTGATGCAGCGCTATTACCGCACGGTCATGGACCTGTCGCGCGTGAACGAGATGTTGCTGCAGTTGTTCCAGGAAGCGATCCTGATGAATCCGGACGTCAGCGCAGAACCGCTGAACGAGCGCTTCCAGATCAAGAACGGATTTCTGCAGATCGTTGCCCCCGATACCCTCGAGGAGTATCCATCGGCAATGCTCGAGATGTTCGTCCTGCTGCAACAGCATCCCGAACTCAAGGGCGTCAGCGCAACGACGATTTCCGCCATCAAGCGCTCTCTGCACCTGATCGACGACGAGTTTCGCCAGGATCCGCGCAATCACGCGCTGTTTCTATCGATTCTGCGAGCGCCCGCCGGGGTTACGCACGAACTTCGCCGCATGAACCTGTACGGCGTTCTCGGCCGTTACATTCCGGCATTCGGCCGCATCGTCGGACGCATGCAGTACGACCTTTTTCACGCCTATACGGTCGATGCCCATACGCTGTTCGTCGTCAGCAATCTGCGGCGCTTCGCCCTGCCCCGGTTCGATCACGAATTCCCGCTGTGCTCGGAGCTCATGCAGGGGCTGCCTTCGGCGGATATCATTTACCTCGCGGGCCTGTTTCACGACATTGCCAAGGGCCGCGGGGGCGATCACTCGGAACTCGGCTCCCTGGATGCCGAGGCGTTCTGCCTCGAGCATGGCATGAGTCGTTACGAGGCGAGACTCGTCGCCTGGCTGGTGCGCAATCACCTGACGCTGTCGCTGACCGCGCAGAAAAAGGATATCGGCGACCCCGAGGTCATTCGCGAGTTCGCGGAAATCGTCGGCGACCAGACGCATCTCGAATACCTGTATCTGCTCACCGTGGCGGACGTGCGCGCCACCAACCCGGAACTGTGGAATTCATGGCGGGAGCAATTATTCGAGGGGCTTTACAGCCTGACACGACAAGCGTTGCGACGGGGCCTCGAGAACCCGATCGACAAGGAAGACCTGCTCCGTCAGCGACGCGAGGATGCACGCTTTCTGCTGGCGCAAACGAAGCTCGACGACGCCGCGATCGATGCCGCGTGGTCGATCTTCACCGACGAGTACTTCGTGCGGTGTCGGCCGGAGGAGATCGCCTCCCACACGCGCTTGTTCGCGGAATCGCAGGTGGACCATCCCCGGGTCATGGTCGACCTGATGCGGCAGGCCTATCATGGCGGCACGGCGGTATTCCTGTTCAGCCCACAAGGCTATTACTCGTTCGCCGCCGCCACCGGCGTCTTCGACGAACTCGGTCTGAACATTGCGGACGCGCGCATCGTCCCGCTGCACGGCGACTGGAGTCTGTCGACCTACGTCGTGCTCGAGCAGACCGGCGGCCCCATCGTGGATCCGTTGCGACTCGAGCAAGTCAAAAGCCGGTTGATTCATGCGCTGATGACGCAGGCGGATATGCCCGTGACCGTATCGCGACGCGCACCCCGCCAGGTCCGAATGTTTCCGACGAAAACGATCGTTGCATTTTCGCAGGACCCTAAGAACAGCAGAACCATCATGGAACTCGTCGCCGGCGACCGCCCCGGACTACTGAGCGAGGTCGGCCAGGTGCTGCGAGCGAACCAGATCTCGATACAGACCGCCAAGATACTGACGATCGGCGCGCGGGCGGAAGACGTGTTCTACATCACGCATGAAGACGGACGGCCGCTCGACGATGCCGAGTGCGAACAACTCGAGCAAGCTCTGACGGAAGCTCTGTCGCAGCCCGGCAACTGAACGGGCGAGTCACCGCGCGGCACGATCATCTATAATCGCGTTCCTTTTTAATGTCCGTGCGCACCCCGTGCAGCGGTCGGCCGACAGAGAGTTTATTCATGGATAACCTGCAACAAACCATCGAAACCGCTTTCGACGAGCGACAATCGCTGGACCTCGCGAATGCCGCGCCCGAGTTGCGCGATGCAATCCTGACGTCCATCGATATGCTCGACTCCGGTCAGGCACGGGTCGCGGAGCCGACCAACGAAGGCTGGATCGTCAATCAGTGGCTCAAGAAAGCCGTGCTGCTGTACTTCGGTGTCGAGCAGAGCCGCAGCATCGACGGCGGGTATACGAATTTCTTCGACAAAGTTCCGCTGAAATTCGACGGAATGACGCAAGCCGAGTTCGAGCAGGCCGGCATCCGAGTGGTTCCCAGCGCCATCGCCCGCAAGGGCGTGCACATCGCGCGCGACGTCGTACTGATGCCCTCGTATGTGAATATCGGCGCATATATCGACAGCGGCACGATGGTCGATACGTGGGCCACGGTCGGTAGCTGCGCGCAAATCGGCAAGAACGTGCACCTGTCGGGCGGCGTTGGTATCGGCGGCGTACTCGAGCCGATTCAGGCCAATCCGACAATCATCGAGGATGACTGCTTCATCGGGGCCCGTTCGGAGATCGTCGAAGGAGTCATCGTGGAACGCGGCGCCGTTATTTCGATGGGCGTATTCATCGGCCAGAGCACCCGCATCTACGACCGCGAGAACGACGAAATTATTTATGGTCGCGTGCCCGCGGGTTCCGTGGTCGTCCCGGGAACGTTGCCGTCCAGGACCGGCGAATGCAGCCTGTACTGCGCGGTGATCGTCAAACGGGTCGACGAGAAGACGCGCGCAAAAACCGCGATCAACGATCTGTTACGCTCTGAGTGAAGTTGGCGAATTCGTGCCCCGAATCCCCGCTTCCCTGGTTGACCACCTTTTCAGACAAGACTTCACGCTATGACAATGCTATTTGGGATCCGCAGCTGCGGTAGCTGTCAGCTCGCGACGCGTTGGCTCGACGACCATGAAATTGAATATGAATTTGTAGACGTGCGTGCCGATGGCGTCGAAGAATCCGTCCTCGAACAGTGGCAGGACAAGCTCGGCTGGGAAGCCTTGCTGAACAAGCGCAGCATCACCTGGCGCAAGATTCCGCCGTTCGACCGCGAAGACCTCGATGCGCGCAAGGCGCGCGAGCTCATCCTGAACTATCCGACCGTCATGAAGCGCCCGGTGCTCGACACGGGCAGCAAGGTACTGGTCGGCTTCGACAAGTACGCATACGAGGAACTCGGCCTGGACTAAGGCGACGATCGACGCGCTGCGCGACGACCGAGCGAGACCGGGAATGCTGATCAATGACCAGAACACTGGACCTGACCAAGGAACTCATCGGCCGCGCATCGGTAACGCCGGCAGATGAGGGTTGTCAGCAGTTGATGGCCGATCGGCTGTCAGCACTGGGTTTCTCGATCGAAGACATGCCATTCGGCGAGGTGCAAAACCTCTGGGCGCGCCGCGGCGCCGACGGGCCCGTGCTGTGCTTTGCCGGTCACACGGATGTCGTACCCGCCGGTCCTCTCGACCAGTGGGACACCGAACCCTTCACGCCGGAAATTCGGGACGGTGTCTTGTATGGGCGCGGCGCCGCCGATATGAAGGCAAGCCTCGCGGCCATGATCGTCGCCACCGAGGAATTCGTGGGGCGGCATCCCCAACATGCGGGTTCCATCGCGTTCCTGATTACCAGCGACGAGGAAGGCCGCGCGCGCGACGGCACCAAGAAGGTTATCGAAGCGTTGTCGGACCGCGGCGAACGAATCGACTGGTGCGTCATCGGCGAGCCGTCGTCCCACGCCGAGTTTGGCGACGTAATTCGGATCGGGCGACGCGGATCGCTGAGCGGAATGCTGACCGTTCATGGGCAGCAAGGCCACGTCGCCTACCCCCATCTCGCGGACAATCCGATTCAGAAATTTGCGCCGGTGCTTGCCGAGCTCTTCGCGCATACGCTCGACGAAGGCAATGAGTTCTTTCCGCCAACGAGTTTCCAGGTCGTAAAACTGGAAAGCGACGCGGGTGCGCCTAATGTCATCCCCGGCTCACTGTACGCGCGCTTTAACTTCCGCTACTCGACGGTATGGACATACGGAAAATTGCAACAGTTCGTCGAGCAGTTCTTCGATGCTCACGGCCTGAGTTATACGCTGGAGTGGCACCTTTCCGGAGAACCGTTTCTGACCCCGGTCGAGAAACTTGCCGAAGCGACCCGCGCGGCCGTGCTGGAGGTCACCGGTGTCGAGCCGGAGTTTTCGACCGGCGGCGGCACATCGGACGGGCGATTTATCGCGCCGAGCGGCACGCATGTGATCGAGTTTGGCCCGATCAACGCCACGATTCACAAGGTCAACGAGCAGGTCGCGGTCGCAGACATCGATCGCCTGCGACAGGTTTACCTGTCGATCATGGAGAAGATGCTGCTGACCGACTAGCCGCTCGCGTCGGCCAGTTGACCCCGCGTCGGCCAGTTAACCCAGAGCCCCCAAGCGCCCAGAACCGCGAGCGCGATCAGCGTCCACGCCGGCATCGTCAAGCCGAACAGCCGCCATGAGACTTCCGCGCACTCACCCGATCCCGACAAAACCGTCGACAGGACCTCGGCCAGGGGAAAGGTCTCGAGCATGAAGCCGAGATCGGGGCCACACGCGGGTACCTGGTCTTTCGGCAGGTTCTGCAACCAGACATGGCGTGCGGAGATAGCAACGCCCGCCGCCGCCGCGAGCGCGACCAGGACGAGATAAATACTCTTACCGAGCGGACGTCCTGGCGCGTGGATCGCCGCGATCAGGAACACGGCCCCGAGCGCCATGGTCGCGACGCGCGAGAAGACACAGAGTGGACACGGCTCCATGCCGAGCACGTACTGCGCGTACAACGCGAATGCCATCATGCCGGCGCACGCTGAAAATCCAGCCAGGTTTCCCAGTCGGGGGTTCGTCAGATCGATCATGGGGCCCTATTCTAAACTCGAATTCGATCGGGAACGTGTCACGACGTCACGTCATTCCGCACGTAATTCGGCACCGCCTCGTGCGGTGCGACGGTACGGTCCGCCGCGAACTCGGACGCTGCCAGGATCAGCAACTCCACTGCGTCCGGCACTGCCTCCGTCTCACTGGCCGAAACCAGCGACGCATTCGCCTCGAGCAGCTCCGGGTAGGCTGACCAGCCGCCTCCGACGGCAAACAGGGAATCCCCCTGGTTGAATGGCAGAGCAAAATTCGCCGGATCGACGAGCCGATCGTCCAGCTCGGCGGCGAGCCTGCCTCCATCGGACCGGTAGACACCGAGGTAGGCCTCACCCATTCGGGCATCGACGCACGCCGCGATGGTCGGCGCGCCATGACGACGCATCGCGCCCGCGGCCAGCACCGCAAGGCTCGAGATACTGCATACCCGCAACCCCTGACCGAACGCGAGCGACTGGGCGACCGACGCACCGACGCGCAGTCCTGTAAAACCACCCGGCCCGGCGCCGAACGCAATGCAGTCGAGATCACCAAGCTCGAGCGACACGTCGCGCAAGACATCACGCACACACGAATAGACCTGCCGCGATTGCTCCCCGGGCGAACCATACTCCGCCCGCGCAACGCGTCCACCTGCGCACGCCGCGATGCTGCTGACGGCGGAGGAGGTCTCGATCGCCAGACACCTAAACTCCTTCGGCAGTGACTGTTCGTCGACCCCTGTCACGCGATGACGCCCTCGCGCTCTGCAAAAAACGTTTCGATTTCCTCGAGCTCGCGCGACATCGGCATCGGCGGCAAACTCGCCAGGAAGTCACGACCATAGCCTTTTTCAACGACGCGCGGATCGCAAATCATAACGACGCCATAGTCGTCGTAGTCACGAATCAACCGGCCTACCCCCTGCTTCAGGCTCAGGACCGCCTCGGGCAGCTGGTAGTCGCGAAACGGGTTGCCGCCGTGATTGCGGATCGATTCGAGTCGCGCAGCCAGCATCGGATCGCCGGGCGACGCGAACGGCAAACGATCGATCGCAACGAGCACGAGATCGTGACCACGGATGTCGACCCCCTCCCAGAAGGTCGCGGTCCCCAGCAGGACGGCGTTGTCCAGCCGCGCGAACTGCTCCAGCAGGCGCGTGCGCGGCAATTGGCCCTGCACGAGCAATGGATAGTCGAAATCCGGCTCGCCTGCGAGTATCTCTGCCGCCCGACGCAATGCCCGGTGGCTCGTAAACAGCAGGAACGCCCGGCCCCGACTCGCGCGAACGACTTTGAGCATGGCCGCGACCGCGCGGTCGGTGT
>JBLYYV010000052.1:0-4251 GCA_048550095.1 Gammaproteobacteria bacterium | reverse complement strand
GCTGATGTTGTTGCTGATCGCCAGTAACCTGACCGAGTACATTTCCGGTTTCAACGTGTTCACCTATATCACGATGCTCGCGATCATGAGTGCGCTGACGGCCCTCGTGATTTCTTTATTCATGGGTCCGCTGATGATTCGTCGTTTGAGCGTTCGGCAGATTGGACAGACGGTGCGCACCGACGGACCGGAATCGCATCTGCCGAAGGCGGGTACGCCGACGATGGGTGGCGCTTTGATCCTGGTCGCTATCCTGTCGAGCACGCTGCTTTGGTCGGATCTGACGAGTGAATACGTCTGGATCGTCGTTGCCGTGACGCTCGCTTTCGGCCTGATTGGTTTCGTCGATGACTACAAGAAGCTGATCCTGAAGGATCCCGCAGGCCTGTCCGCGCGCGGCAAGATGTTCTGGCAGTCGCTGGCGGCTATCGCGGTTGCGATCGTTTTGTACTGGCTCGCGGATGAGCCCTACGAGACGTCGCTGTTGATTCCCTATCTGAAGAACGTCGCGATTCCGCTTGGCGTCTTTTACATCGGACTGACGTATCTGGTCATCGTCGGCACCAGTAACGCGGTCAACCTGACCGACGGGCTGGACGGCCTCGCGATTATGCCCGCGGTGATGGTCGGCGGCGCGCTCGGCATCTTCGGCTATGCGAGCGGCAACACGATCTTCTCGGACTACCTCGACATCCCTTACATCGCGGGCACCGGCGAGATGCTGGTGTTCTGCTCAGCGCTCGCCGGCGCGGGCCTCGGCTTCCTGTGGTTCAACACGTATCCGGCGCAGGTCTTCATGGGCGACATCGGCGCGCTGGCGCTCGGTGCCGCGCTCGGGACGGTCGCCGTGATCGTCAGGCAGGAGATCGTGCTGGCGATCATGGGTGGCTTATTCGTTATTGAAACCTTGTCAGTGGTGATCCAGGTTGCGTCCTTCAAGCTGACCGGGCGACGGGTCTTCCGGATGGCGCCGTTGCATCACCACTACGAACTGAAAGGCTGGGCGGAGCCGAAGGTCATCGTGCGTTTCTGGATCATCACGGTGATCCTGGTTCTCGTCGGGCTTTCGAGCCTGAAGCTGCGGTAATGGTTGTATCTTCGATGGAATTCGATCTGGAAATGCGAGCTCGATCGACCGAGCCGACCGTTCTCGTCATGGGTATGGGCGCAACCGGCGTGTCATGCGCGCGGCATTTTGCGCGGCGCGGCATCGCGGTGGAGTTTGCGGACACGCGCGCACGACCGCCGGGTATGGCGCAGATTCTCGACGTCATGCCGGACGCCCGCTTGCATACGGGCGGCATGCCACAGCAGTTGTCCGAGACGATACGGCGCATCGTCGTGTCGCCCGGCGTCGATCTCGACTCGGCCTTACTCGCCGATGCGGGTCGACGCAATCTCGAGATCGTCAGTGACATCGATCTGTTCGTGGCCGAGTGCGACGCGCCGATCGTCGCCGTGACCGGTTCGAACGGCAAGAGCACGGTGGCATCGATGCTGGGCACGATCCTGAACGCCGTCGGCAAACGCACCGTCGTCGGGGGCAATATCGGCACGCCCGCGCTCGATCTGCTCGATCCGGCCACGGAAATCTACGTGCTCGAATTGTCGAGCTTTCAGCTCGAGCGAAGTGGCCCGGTTCCCGCGTCGGCCAGCGTCATACTGAATGTCTCGCCGGATCATCTCGATCAGCATGGCACGATGCGCGCGTACACCGCGGCGAAGGCGCGCATCTATTTGTCGTGCGATCACGCAGTCGTGAACCGCGACGACCCCACGCTGGCGCGCCATGTGCCAAAAGACACTGACGTGACGACATTCGGCATGGGTGCTCCAGCCGAAGGTGAGTTCGGGATCGTCACGACGGTGCGTGGCGAATGCATTGCTCTGGGCGAAGATCTGTTGCTGGCCACGGACGAACTGCCCTTGCTGGGCCGTCACAACGTGTCGAATGCGATGGCGGCCCTGGCGCTCGTCGCTGCGGTCGGCGGCAATCCCGCTGCGGCCGCCCAGGCGCTCAAGCGCTATCGAGGTCTGCCGCACCGAATGCAGGTCGTCGGCGAGTTCGGCTCGGTGACCTGGATCGACGACTCCAAGGCCACCAACGTCGGTGCTGCATTGATGAGTATCGCCGGTGTAGAAGATCCCTTTGTGTTGATCGCCGGCGGCGATGCCAAGGGCGCATCTTTCAATGAACTTGCGGAAGCGCTGCGAGACCGGAACGGCGAGGTCATTCTGCTCGGCCGCGACGCCGAGACGATGGCCGCGGACCTTGGCGATGCGTGCCCCGTGACGATCGTCGCCGGCATGCAGGATGCGGTAAGCGCGGCCGCCGCGCTCGCGGCACCGGGCAGTTCGGTTTTGCTGGCTCCGGCATGTTCGAGTCTCGACATGTTCGAAAACTTCGCTGCGCGCGGCGATGCGTTCGCCGCAGCCGTCAGGGCGCTCGGCTCATGACCGCGCGGCGCTCAACCCGTCATCCGCATGCGACCCATGGCATCCTCGAGATCAGTCGATTCGTCGATCCCGCATTCCTGTTGCTGGTTGGTACGATCCTGTGCGGCGGATTGGTCATGCTGACGTCCGCGTCGATATCACTGGCGGACCGTAATACGGGCAACCCGTTCTTTTATTTCGAGCGGCAGATGACCGCCGTGGTCGTTGGCCTGATCGGCGCCGCCGCGATGCTGCACATTCCATCGCGTTTCTGGGAGCGCATCGGATTGTTACTCGTGATCCTGGCGGTCGGCATGCTCGTCCTGGTTCTCGTTCCCGGCTTCGGCAGCACCGTCAACGGCAGCACACGTTGGCTGAACATCGGCGGCGTCAACATCATCCAGGTGTCCGAGCCCGCGCGGCTACTGATGCTGCTCTACATTTCGGGTTACGCAGTTCGCCACCGTGTCGAACTGAGTGATTCCTTTGTCGGATTCCTGAAGCCGATGCTGCTCGTCGGCATGGTGTGCGTGCTGTTGCTGCTGGAGCCGGACTTTGGCGCATCCGTCGTCATGCTGTGCATTACCCTGTCGGTGCTCTTCGTCGCCGGCGCGCGCATACGCGACTTCCTGTTGTTCAGTGTCGTCGTCGTCATCACGCTGGCGATACTCGCGGTGGCGTCGCCATACCGCATGAAACGCCTGCTGGCGTTTTGGGACCCCTGGGCCGATCCGTATGACAGCGGATTCCAGTTGACGCAGTCGTTGATCGCTATCGGCTCCGGTGAGTGGTTCGGTGTCGGCTTGGGCGGCAGCGTGCAAAAACTCTTTTACCTGCCCGAAGCACATACGGATTTTGTCTTCGCAGTGATCGCGGAAGAGTTCGGGCTCGTCGGCAGCATCGTCGTCGTGGCGCTGTTCGCCGCATTGATCTGGCGGGCGCTCGGGATCGCCAGGGAATCGGCTTTGGCCGGACGCCTGTACCAGGCGAATCTTGCTTTCGGTTTTGCCATCTGGCAGGCGGCCCAGGTGTTCATCAACATCGGCGTCAACATGGGCATCCTGCCGACCAAGGGGCTGACGTTGCCACTCATCAGCTACGGCCGCAGCAGCCTGGTCGTAACCTTGATTGCATTGGGCCTGCTGATGCGGATCGACTGCGAAAACCGCCAGTTCGCGCAGGCGGGCAGCAAACGTGCGGCGCCACGCAAGCCGGCTGGGCGCAAGAAAAAAACCGTGACCAAGAGGCGATCGCGATGAGTGCCCCGATCCTGATCATGGCAGGCGGCACCGGCGGACACGTGTTCCCGGCGCTGGCCGTGGCGAGGGCGCTGCGTCAGCACGACCAGGAGATCGTCTGGCTGGGGACTCGTCGCGGTATCGAGGCGGAATTGATTCCCGCCGAGGATATTCCGCTGGAAGTCACCCGCGTCGCGGGCCTGCGTGGCAAGGGCCTGCTGACATGGGTCGTCGCGCCCTTCAAATTGATGGCCGCATTATTCGATGCGATCGGTGTGGTGCGACGGCGGCGCCCGAAGGTCGTACTCGGCATGGGCGGCTTCGCTTCCGGACCGGGGGGTCTCGCGGCCTGGCTACTGCGCAAGCCCCTGGTCATTCATGAACAGAACTCCGTTGCGGGGTTGACCAATCGTCTTCTGGCTGGTTTCGCCCGGGAAGTGCTCGAGGCCTTCCCGGGCAGCTTTTCTGCCAGTGTCAAAACGCGACTGGTTGGCAACCCCGTCCGTCCCGATATCGCCGCACTGCCGGCACCGGCCGAGCGACTCCGCGACCGCAGCGGTTCGCTGCGTATTCTCGT
>JBLYYV010000051.1:0-3248 GCA_048550095.1 Gammaproteobacteria bacterium | reverse complement strand
GAACTCGGCTTGCTGAATACGAGCAAGGCGATGGCGATCCAGTCCGCCGCGATCGAGGTCGCGGACGGGCAGCACGACGCGCATTTTCCGATCGATGTCTTCCAGACGGGCTCCGGTACGAGTTCCAACATGAATTCGAACGAGGTCATCGCGCACCTGGCGACCGAGCAGCTCGGCGCGCCGATCCATCCGAACGACGACGTGAACATGGGTCAGAGCAGCAACGACGTGATCCCGACCGCGGTGCACGTCAGCGCCGCGCTGCTGATCGGCGAGGAACTGCTGCCGGCTCTGCGTCACCTCCACGAGACGCTGGAGGCCAAGGCGCGGGAAACCGAGGATGTGATCAAGACCGGCCGCACGCACCTGATGGATGCGATGCCGGTCAGTATCGGCCAGGAACTGCAGGGCTGGGCTAGCCAGATCGCTCACGGCATCGCTCGCCTCGAGAGCTCGATGCCGCGGTTGTGCGGGCTCGCCCAGGGCGGCACCGCCGTCGGCACCGGTATCAACGCCCATCCGAAATTCGGCGAGAAGGTCGCCGTGCTGCTCAGTGAGGCGACGAGCCTGCCGTTCACACCGGCCGACAATTACTTCGAGGCACTGGGGACTCAGGACACGGCGGTCGAGGTGTCCGGCCAGCTCAAGGCGCTCGCCGTGGCGCTCATGAAGATCGCGAACGATCTTCGCTGGATGAACAGTGGCCCGCTCGCCGGACTCGGCGAGATCGCGCTGCCGGCGCTTCAGCCGGGCAGCAGCATCATGCCCGGCAAGATCAATCCGGTCATTCCGGAGGCCGTGGCCATGGTTGCGGCGCAGGTCATCGGTAATGACGCGACGATCACGGTCGCGGGCCAGTCGGGCAACTTCCAGCTGAACGTGATGCTGCCGGTGGTGGGCTACAACCTGGTGCAGAGCATCGATATTCTCGCCACCGCTTCGACGCAGCTCGCCGATCGGGCCATCGCCGGCTTCACGGTGAATGAGGCCAACCTGTCCGCGGCGCTCGATCGCAACCCGATTCTCGTCACCGCGATGAACGCCGTGATCGGCTATGACAAGGGCGCAGCGATTGCCAAGAAGGCCTACGCGGAGGGCCGGCCGGTGCGGGACGTCGCGAAAGAGATGACCGACCTGACGGATGAAGAGCTGGATCGTCTGCTGGACCCGGCCGAGTTGACGAAGGGCGGCATCAAGGCCTGAGTACGTGATGCGCAAGCGGATCGAGCAACGCCTGGGCGCATCGACCCTGGCCGCCGATCCGGTCGCGGCGGCGCTTGACGCGCTGCCGTCGCACATCAGCGACACGTGGTTCGACAAGCCGCTGATACCCGCGGCGGTCCTCGTGCCGCTGGTGACCCATGGCGACGAAATCGCGATGCTCCTGACACAGCGCACCGCGCACCTGAAAGATCATCCGGGGCAGATCAGCTTTCCCGGCGGGCGTTCCGAGCCCGGCGATGCCGGCGCGGTCGAAACAGCCCTGCGTGAGGTTCATGAAGAGATTGGAATCGAGCCCGGCGCAGTGCAAGTCGTCGGCTACATGGAGCCGCTCGCGGTCGTGACCGGGTTCGCCGTCACGCCGGTCGTCGGGTTCGTGGGTGGCGGTTACACGCTCGAACTCGACGCGTACGAGGTCGAGGAGGCATTCGAGGTGCCGCTCGACTTTCTGCTGGACGAGGCCAACGAGGTGCCGACGTTACGCACCGTCCGCGGCATCGAGGCGCGCTTCTATGAGTATCATTTCGACGGTCGCCGGATCTGGGGCGCCACGGCAGCGATGATCAAAAGCTTCATCGATTTAATCAAATAAAACAATTGCCTAAAGATAATATCAATAAATTACTCGAAGTCATGGCGTCGCTTCGGGACCCGGATACCGGCTGCCCGTGGGATCTCGAACAGGATTTCTCGAGCATCGCGCCATATACGATCGAGGAAGCGTACGAGGTCGCCGATGCGATCGATCGCGGTGACCTGGACGAATTGCGGGACGAACTCGGGGACCTGCTGCTGCAGGTCGTTTTTCATTCCCGCATGGCGCAAGAGCAGCGCGCGTTCGATTTCAATGACGTCGCGGGCGCGATCGCGGACAAGATGCTGCGGCGGCACCCGCATGTATTCGGCGACGAAGAGGTGGCCGACGCCCAGGCGCAGATGCATGCCTGGGAGGAGCACAAGCGGCGCGAGCGCGAAGCGGAAGGCGACACCCGGGTGCTGGATGGCGTCAGTCTCGGCCTGCCCGCATTGCTGCGCGCCGCTAAACTCGGCAAGCGCGCGGCGCAAGTCGGCTTCGACTGGCCTGAGGTCGACGGCGTGCGTGACAAGGTCACCGAAGAGCTGGCGGAACTCGAAGAAGCGCAAGCGGGCGAGGATCAGGCGGCCGTCGCGGAGGAGATTGGCGACCTGTTATTCGCCGTCGCGCAGCTCGCGCGACACCTGGAGGTCAACCCCGAGGAGGCTTTGCGCGCCGCGAACGGCAAGTTCGTGCGGCGGTTCGAGGCCATTGAAAGCGGGCTGCGCGCGGATCGCGCTCGCTGGGACGAGCAATCGATCGACGAGCTCGAGCGCCGCTGGCAGGCGGTCAAACGCGATTTACGATCGAACGATTGAGGGCTAGCCGCCCGCGTCGGGCTTCCGATCCGATGCCGGCGCGATTGCCGGCGGAGCCCCGGCTTTGTCCATGAACGCCTCCATCAGGTCCATCGGCAGCGGGAAGACGATCGTGTTCGTGCCCTCGGTGGCGACCTCGGTCAGTGTCTGCAGGTAGCGCAACTGCAAAGACTGCTTCTGCGAGCCGAGCATCTCCGCGGCCTCCGCGAGATGTCGCGATGCCTGCTTCTCGCCCTCGGCGTGAATCACTTTCGCGCGTCGTGCGCGCTCGGCCTCCGCCTGCGCCGCAATCGCCCGAATCATGCTCTCGTCCAGGTCGATGTGTTTGATCTCGACGTTCGCAACCTTGATACCCCATGCGTCGGTGTGCTGGTCGAGGATCTGCTGAATATCCTGGTTCAGTTTGTCGCGCTCCGACAGCATCTCGTCGAGTTCATGCTGGCCGAGTACCGAGCGCAGCGTCGTCTGGGCCAACTGACTGGTTGCCTCGAAAACATTCGCCACCTGGATGATGGCTTTTTCAGGGTCAACGATTCGGAAGTACACGACGGCATTGACCTTGACCGATACGTTGTCTTTGGAGATCACATCCTGCGTCGGGACATCCATCACGATAACGCGCAGGTCGACGCGGG
>JBLYYV010000050.1:0-22732 GCA_048550095.1 Gammaproteobacteria bacterium | reverse complement strand
TCGCGATGGGCCATGCTCAATACTCCAGGCTCTTATCCGTGAATGGCTTCGTCGGCTTCCCGCGCACCACGCGCCGCAAGATGTGGTTCATCGTGGCGGGATCGTTATCGAAGCCACCATGCGTCGAACTCTCGGTCTTGCGACTGCCCGGCATCGGCCCTTCGCTGTACTCGATGTGCAGGCGCGGGAGGCGGCGGCGCATCAGCGACTTGCTGTAGCGCTGCATGCCGAGGATTTTTTCGGGCGGCGTCTCCTCGAATGCGTTGGACACGAGATACAGCAGGGACTTGTTGTAAGCACCGGTCACCTTGTCGTCGCGTTCCAGCTTGTCGGTCAGGTTGTAGATCGTCAAATCGCGGATGCGAAAATCGCCGGGCCCCGCCTTGAGCGCCGGTTGCAGGTGCCGGGTGAACAGGTCGAGACTGCCGGCCGGCGCCATCAGGCTGACTGTGTCGATCTGCGACCCGGGCGCAAGCTCCGAAAACCGGTTGACGAGGTAGGCGAGCAGGATCATCCCGGTACTGTGACCGGCGAGGTGAATCTTCTTCGGCTTTCCGGACGCCGCGATCGCATCGGTGAACTCGGTCAGGGTCTGGCAACCGGCGTTGCCCACCTCGAACGGCAGGCGGGCACCGGCCTTCATCTCGCGCCACAGCGCGCGCCCCGGAACGCGCGTCACCTTCTCGACCAGTGCGTCGAGCCAGTCGGCGATGCCGCCGGCCCGTTCCTCCATCTGCTTCCGGCGCCCGATGAGGACGTCCTTGAGTTCCTCGAGCAGGCCCGTGTCGTACATGACGTGGTACGGATAGATGCGGTTCGCCTTGAACGTTTCCTTCATCGCCGCGATGCGCCGCGCGGATGCATTCGCGCTGTTCAGCCCGCCGTGCGCATAGAACAGCAGGTGGTCGTACTTGTCGGATTCTGCGACGAGTTTTGCGGTCGCACGCACGTCGTTCGGATCGCTCCAGTAGCGCCCGCCATCACGAAATTGCCCGTCGTCGACGTGCAGAAAATGGCCGGCGATCTCCGCGCGGGTCGGTTTCTGGGCACGTGCCGGCATGGCCGCGTCGGAACCCCCGGACACGGGCAGGTGCCAGATCTGCGGCGTCGGCACCGCCAGGCGAAAAACCCACGCGTCCTGGATATTCGCGAGCCAGTCCTCGTAGGTCCATAAAGCCGTGCCGCCTCGACCCCACTCGCGGCCCCACGAATTCTGTATCCAGAAACCGTCGCGGTCATAGCCGACGATCGCGAACGCATGGCCGCCGGCGGCGTTCTTGTGCAGCGGAATCCTGCCCGTCTGCGTGTCGGGCCGCTCCCAGCCGTCGTGGACGTTCGCCGAACAATAGATCGACCCGGTCTCGTTCAACGCCGCGTGATAATCCGACAGTCGTTCGCCGAGGCGATAGTAGGCACCGACCGTCGTCCGGCGCGCGTCCTTGGCGGCCTTGATCGTGAACTCCGGCGTTTTCGCCCCGTCGAACGGATACAGCGACTCGCGGCACACGCCCATGTTGTACCAGCCTTTGATCGCGCCGCGGCAGCTAGAACCTTCGTAGTGATGGCCGCGCCATTCGTCATAGCGTCGCGCCATCTCGTACAGCATCCGCGCGCTCACCTTTGTCCGGCGACCGGCCTGGCGAATCAGCACATCGATAACGCCCGCGAGCGCGAAGCCTGTGCAGGCGGCGCTATCACCCTGGTTGCGGATATTGAGCCGGCCGGGTCTGGCCATCGTCGGCTTCAGGCGGGACAGCGGCGGCTCGTAGACGTAGTCACGGAAATCGGGCGCGTCGGCGCGGGCGGTCAGCGAAAAGTTACCAAGCTTCGTCATCCGAACGCCTCCTGACCCGTTTCACACCATATGGGTTTTTTATCGCATCCCCGTCACCAGGGTGTCAACATAATCCCGGGCAGGCGCGGTCGCCGACGTAGAATAGTGTGCATCGGCCCGAATGTGACTGTCGTTCAGGCGTTATTCAGTGCCGGTTCTATAAGATTGGGCTTTCACCGTCGCCCCGGTCGCACGATATCCAGCGCATGCAAGAGTTGAGACGAATCCTGATAGCCAGGGTGGCCAACATCGCCACGGCGGGCTCGCTGGCGGCGTTCCTGCTCGCAGGCTGTGGCGGGGGATCCGGTGGCAGCGCGCCACCACCACCGCCTCCGCCACCACCGCCCGGGATCACCGAGGCCGAGGCCGTCCGTTTCCTGCGGCAGGCGACCTTCGGCCCGACCACCGCAGACGTCGCCGACGTCATCGCGATGGGCTACGAAGACTGGATCGACGCGCAGATCGCGACGCCGGCGACATCGCAGGTGCAGATTCTGCATCGCCTCGGCACCGTCGACGATGAGACCGGGCATGACGACCGCGTCGAAGCATGGCTCGAGAGCGCGCTGACCGGGCCGGACCAGTTGCGGCAGCGCGTCGCGTTCGCGCTGTCCGAGATCATGGTCGTATCGCAGCAGAGCGGCCTGTTCGCGCAACCCTACGGCACGGCGACGTACTACGACCTGTTGCTGACCAGCGCGTTCGGCGATTTCCGCCAGCTGATGGAAGACGTCACGCTGAGCCCGGCGATGGGCATATACCTGAGCATGCTCGGTAACCAGAAGCCCAACCCGGCGTTCAACATTCGGCCGGATGAGAACTACGCGCGAGAGCTGATGCAACTGTTCACCATCGGCCTCGTCGAACTGAACCAGGACGGTACGGTGCGCAGGGACGCGCAAAACCAACCGTTACCGACTTACGACCAGGACATCATCGAGGGCTTCGCACACGTCTTCACCGGTTGGACGTTCGGCGGTTCGCCGAGCTTCCTGCAACCTTCGTTCGACTTCCTGCAGCCCATGCAGGCATTCCCGTTCTGGCACGACACGGGCCCGAAACGGGTCCTGAACAACGAGACGATTCCGGCCGGCCAGACCCCCGAGCAGGATCTCGCGGCGGCGCTCGATAATATCTTCGCCCATCCGAACGTCGCGCCGTTCATCTCGAAACAACTGATTCAGAAACTCGTCACCAGCAATCCCTCACCGGGCTACGTGCAGCGCGTGGCGGGCGTGTTCGCGGACAACGGTGCGGGCGTCAAAGGCGACCTGGGCGCCGTGGTCAAGGCGATCCTGCTCGACGCCGAGGCGCGCGAACCCGCGACAACCGAGGAGGCGGGCAAGGTGGTCGAGCCGGTGATTCGGCTAATCGCTCTGTGGCGTGCTTTCGACGCGACCGCGCGCGACGGCCGCTTCGATTTCCCGTTGCTCGGCATCGTTACCGGCCAGGGCCCGCTGCAGGCACGTTCAGTGTTTAACTTCTTCCAGCCGGGCTATGCGCCGCCCGGAGAGATCAAGGATCAGGATCTCGTGGCACCGGAGATGGAGATCGTCGACGAGTTACTGGTCGCGTTTCGCTATAACGTCTTTACGCTTGCGATCATCTTCTGGAATTCGGAAGTGCTCAGCCCGTTGCTCGAAGAGTATGCGATCGACATCGATGTCGAAGACGAGATCGCCATTGCCGGCGACATCGATGGTTTGATCGATGCGGTCGCGGACAAGCTGATGGGCGGGGCGATCTCGGCCGAGCTGCGCGCCGAGGCAACCACGATGGCCAACCTGCATCCGGATACACAACTCGCCCAACGCGCGCTGGAGGTCATTCACACGATCGCGAACTCGCCGGAGTTCGCGACGTTGCGGTAACGAATCATGAAACGGCGAAGCAATCATAGCGACCTGACGTTGGAAGAACTGTCACAGGGCGGCGGCGCCCGGCGAGACTTCCTGATTCGTTCGGCGATGGCGGCTGCCGGCGTCACGATGGGTCAATGGTCGGTTCCCGCGGGCGCGGCCGATCTCGGCGGTTATCGTGCGCTGGTCTGCGTATTCCTGCTGGGGGGCAACGACTCGTTCAACATGGTCGTGCCGCGCAGCCAGGCAGAATATGACGTCTACGCTCAATCGCGGCAGAACCTCGCGGTTGCGCAGAACGACCTGTTGCCGATTACGCCGCTGACGCCCGACGGCGCGCAGTACGGGCTGCATCCGTCGATGCCGGATGTGAAGACGCTGTTCGACGCGCAGAACGCGGCGATCGTCGCGAACATGGGGCCACTCGTCGAGCCGGCCACGAAAGACGAGATTCTCAACGCGTCGGTCAGCGTGCCGCCGCAACTGTTCTCACACAACGACCAGCAGGACCAGTGGCATTCGCTGGCGGGGCTCACCCAACTGAAGACCGGGTGGGCCGGACGCACCGCGGACCTGCTCGGCACGCTATTGCCGAACCAGGCGCTGCCGGTCAATGTATCGCTGAGCGGAAACACGCTGTTCCAGGTCGGCGACGGCCGCACGCCTTATTCCATCGGCGCCGACGGCGCGGAGGACTACGACGCGCTGATACCCGGCGGCTATCCGTTCGCCGCCGAACGCCGCGCGATGTTCGAGCGACTGCTGGCAGTGAACTATTCGAGTATCTACACCCGCGCGCTCGCAGACGTGCACCGCGATGCGCTCGACCTGGCCGGCCTCGTGCAGGGCACGCTCGCGAATCACCCGCCCCCGGCGAACACGGTGTTTCCCGCGTCGCAACTCGGGCAGCAGCTGCAGCTCGTCAGCCAGCTGATTTCCGCGCGCAACGACCTGTCCATGTCGCGGCAGATCTTCCTCGTATCGATGGGCGGCTTCGACACACACGACAACCAGGTCGCGTTGCAGCCGGGCTTGCTGGAGGACGTCAGCCAATCACTGAGCGCCTTTCATTCCGCGACGGTCGAACTCGGCGTCGGCAACGACGTGACGGCATTCACCGCCTCCGACTTCGGCCGCACGCTGACGAGCAACGGCGACGGCACCGATCATGGCTGGGGCGGGCATCAACTCGTGGTTGGCGGCGCCGTGCAGGGCGGCGACATCTACGGACAAATGCCATTGCTGCAACTCGGCGGCGCGGATGACCTGGACGCCGGCCGGATGGTGCCGACGATTGCGGTGGATCAATACGCCGCGACTCTGCTGAACTGGTTTGGCCTGTCGGCCGGAGAGATCGACCAGATCGCGCCAAATCTCGCCAACTTCCCGATCAGGGAACTCGGTTTTATCTGACGACTCGCCGGTCTCGTCCTGAGTCCAGCGAACGCAAACCAACACCATCGGTCGCCCAAGCGGCGACTAGGTATCCAGGTTCAGTTCCCGGATCTTGCGCGTCAGGGTATTGCGGCCCCAACCCAGCAGACGCGCCGCGTCCTGCTTGCGCCCTTTCGCGCGCGTCAACGCGACCCGAATCAGCGCCTTCTCGAATTCCGGCAGTGCTGTGTCCAGCAGCGGCTGCTGCCCGTTGGCGTCGAGCTGTTGTTCGGCCCATCGCGACAAGTCGAGTACCCATTCCGAGCGACTCGCATTGACCGACTGCATTCCGCCGATGTCGGACGGAATGTCCTCGACCCGAATCTCGGTGCCCGGCGCCGTGACGGTCAGCCGCCGGCACGCATTCACGAGCTGGCGCACGTTCCCCGGCCAGTCGAAGGCGCGCAGCCGCGCCTCGGCGTCAGGGGTCAGGGCCTTCGGTTCGATCTCGAGCTCCTTCGCCGCCTTCGCCAGGTAGTGCTGCAATAGCAGCGGAATATCCTCGGCCCGCTGGCGCAGCGGTGGGGTGCGAATCTCGATCACATTGAGTCGGTGGTAGAGGTCTTCGCGGAAACGTCCGGTTGCAACCGAAGTGACGAGGTCCTGGTTGGTCGCCGCGACGACCCGAACGTCGACGCGAATCGCCGCCTGTCCGCCGACGCGATAGAACTCGCCTTCCGCGAGTACGCGCAGCAGGCGCGTCTGCAGGTCGGGCGACATGTCGCCGATCTCGTCCAGGAACAAGGTCCCGTGGTCCGCCTGCTCGAAACGACCGATACGGCGGCTGTCGGCGCCGGTGAATGCGCCGCGTTCGTGACCGAACAGTTCCGACTCCAGCAGCTCCGATGCGATCGCCGTCGTGTTCAGCGCGACGAACGGTTGATTCGCGCGCGGGCTGTGCTCGTGCAGCGCCCGCGCGACGAGTTCCTTGCCGGTGCCCGACTCGCCGGTGATCAGCACGTTCATACTCGACTTCGACAACCGGCCGATGGTTCGAAACACGTCCTGCATCGCCGCGGCCTGGCCGATCATCGAGGCGATGCTCGATGGACGTGGCGCGACGATCTCGCTCCGCCTGTCGATCGTCGTGCTGGCTCGGTGGACGAGCGCGACCGCCTCGTCGACGTCGAAAGGCTTCGGCAGGTACTCGAATGCGCCGCCCTGATAAGCGAGCACTGCGCTGTCGAGGTCCGCGTGGGCGGTCATGACGATGATCGGTAACGTGTGCCCGTCGTTCTCGAGCTTCTTCATCATCTCGAAGCCGTCCATGCCGGGCATGCGTATGTCCGTCATCAATATGTCGGGTTGATCGTCTGCTAACGCGCCAAGTACCGCATCCGCGCTCTCGAAGCTCCGCGTGCCGATGGATTCACCCTGCAGCGCTTTCTCCAGCACCCAACGCACCGACGCGTCGTCGTCGACGATCCAGACGATCGGATTGGCCGGATCAATCATGACCGTCGCTCCCCGCCGCAGACGTCATAGGTGTCGACGTGATGGGCAGACGCACCATGAAGACTGTTCGGCCGGGCGCGGACTCGAACTCGATCAGGCCGCCGTGGCGGCGCACGATATCCTGCGCCAGCGGCAGGCCGAAACCGGTGCCACCGTCCCGATCCGTGACGAGCGGATAGAAGATGGACTGCTCGATTTCCGGCGCGATTCCCGGTCCGTTGTCTTCTATCTCGATGCTCGCGATCAAACGATGAAACTCTTCGCCGATAACGAAATTCATCAATGCCCGCGTGCGCACCGTCAGCGTGCCGGATGCGCCGAGCGCCTGAATACCGTTGCGCGCCAGGTTCAGCAGTGCCTGAATCAGCTGGTCACGGTCGGCATTGATCTCCGGCAGGCTCGGGTCGTAATCACGAATCACGGTAACGCCGGCCGGCGCATTGGCTTCCGTCAACAGCAATACTCGCTCGATGACCTCGTGCATGTTGAGCGCTGTGAATTCCGGACTGCGCGTCGGCCCGAGCAAATTCTCGGTCAAACCCGTCAGCCGGTCCGCTTCCCCGATGATGACCTGCGTGTATTCGCGGAGATCCGGTGCATCGAGTTGCCGCTCGAGTAACTGCGCCGCGCCGCGCAAGCCGCCGAGTGGGTTACGAATCTCGTGCGCAAGCTGGCGAATAATGAGTTTGCTCGCGACCCGTTGATCGATCAGTGCCTTCTCGCGATCGACCTGTCGTGACTGTGTCGCATCGATGAACTCGACGAGTGCTTGATCCTGATCATCCCCCAGGGGCGCGACACGACACGTGAGTTCCGCGAGCCGGTAATCTCGCTTGGGCAGCGTGACCGCGATGTCGCGGCCGAACGAACGCTGTTCGACGAGCGCACGTACGATCAGGTGCGCGAGGTCCTCCAGTTCCGGAGCCAGTGCGTCGAGCGTCTCGCCCATCGCCTGCCTGCGGCTGACACCGAACAGCGATTCGGCGCTCAGGTTCAGATAACGGAGTTCACCCGCGCCATCGACGATGGCCACTGCGGTACCGAGATTTTCGAGGATCGCATCGGCAGATGCGACCGGCGTTTTGTTCGCAGGTCGGTCTTCTATCCGCCGCCGCCCGGCCGGTTCGGGTTGTTGGGATTTTGAATCGATGTCTGTTGCACCGTGAACTGGACCGTGTCGCTCCGCGCGACGGTGCTGCCACTCCGATCGCGAACTTCCGCGTGCAGCTGATGCGTGCCGCGCACGACGTCCGACAGGCTCGCCTGCATTCGACCGCGCGGTAACTGCTGCACTTCCTGGCCATCCATCAGCAGAACGACCGTATGACCCGATCGAATTCGCGGTCTCGCGCGCAGCGATACGTTGAGTTGACCGCCGGTGTTCCAAAGGACTTCTTCCTGCCTGGGGCTGATAATTTCCAAATTAGAGTAGCTGGCCGCCTCTTCCGGTTCGGCGTCATCCGACCTGGCCGATGTTGTCGACGAGGTGCTGCGCGTGGCCTGCGGGGCCGGCGTGGAAAACGTCTGCGCCTCCTGGAGGATGACCGTCTCGGCACCTTCCTGAGGCCGGTCCGAATAGTGGACCGTACCGTCGTCGTCGACCCAACGATATACCTCCGCCGCAACGAGCACGGCGGGAATCAGCGCGATAAGCAATATGAAGATACGCATAAGAAATCAAGCATATCGCGCTTCATCCGGCGGAACCAGTGCGCCACGACATACTTCGCCGCGGCGCACCGTGTCACCCATTATGTTGCCCCGGTTTCGTCCCTCCGGAGCCCAGCCGCTTACAGGCTGTAGTACATCTCGAACTCGACCGGATGCGTGCTCATGCGCAGCGCGGTAACTTCCTCGTTCTTGAGCGCGATGTAGCCGTCGAGCAGGTCGTTGTTGAACACGTCGCCCGCGAGCAGGAACTCGCGATCGGCGTCGAGCGCTTCCAGCGCCTGGTCGAGCGAGAATGCGACGGTCTTCAGTTCCGCCTCTTCCTCCGGCGGCAGATCGTACAGATCCTTGTCCATGGCATCGCCCGGGTGGATCTTGTTCTGAATGCCGTCGAGGCCAGCCATCATCAATGCGGTGAACGCGAAGTATGGGTTCGCCGTGCTGTCCGGGAAACGCACCTCGATGCGACGCGCCTTCGGATTCGCGATATACGGAATACGAATCGAAGCCGAGCGGTTCTTCGCCGAGTATGCGAGCAGACACGGAGCTTCGAAGCCGGGGACGAGTCGCTTGTAGCTGTTCGTGCTCGGATTCGTGAACGCATTCAGCGCCTTCGCGTGCTTCAGCACGCCGCCGATGTAATACAGGGCGGTCTCCGACAGGCCGCCGTAGGCGTCACCGGTGAAGACGTTGTTGCCGCCCTTCATCAGCGACATGTGCACATGCATGCCGTTGCCGTTGTCGCCGACGAGCGGCTTCGGCATGAACGTCGAGGTCTTGCCGTATGCGTGCGCAACGTTGTGCACGACGTACTTCAGGATCTGGACTTCGTCGGCCTTCTCGACCAGCGAGTTGAACTTGACGCCGATCTCGCCCTGGCCGGCCGTGGCGACCTCGTGGTGATGAACCTCGACGGTCAAACCCATGTCTTCGAGCGCGAGACACATCGAACCGCGAATGTCATGGGTCGAATCGACCGGCGGGACCGGGAAATAGCCGCCCTTGACGCCCGGACGGTGACCGATGTTCTTGTCGTCGAACTCGGTGCCCGTGTTCCAGGAACCTTCCGACGAATCGACCTGGTAGTAGGTCGTGTGCATGTCGTGGTTGTAACGAACGTCGTCGAAGATGAAGAACTCGTTCTCCGGACCGAAGAACGCGTCGTCCGCGATGCCCGTCGATTTCAGGTATTCGACCGCACGCTTGGCGGTACCGCGCGGGCATCGGCTGTAGCCCTGGCCGGTCGCCGGCTCGACCACGTCGCAACGCAGGTTGATGGTGGCATCGTCCGTGAAGATATCGAGCACGGCCGTATCCGGATCCGGCATCAGAATCATGTCGGACTCGTTGATGCCCTTCCAGCCGGCGATCGACGACCCGTCGAACATCTTGCCTTCTTCGAAGAAGTCTTCGTCGATCTGGTGCGACGGCACGGTGACGTGCTGCTCTTTACCTTTGGTATCCGTGAAGCGCAGGTCTACGAACTTGGCTTCCTTCTCTTTGATGAGGCTGAGTGCGTCAGCAGCTGACATTAGATTCCCTCCAGGGTATTCCGAAATAACAACTAACCGGGCCGGCGCGGATCTCCGTCGCCGCCGTATTCTGATTGCGCCCGAGGGCGCGGCGTTTCTCTTTTGAGTTGGCCCGTTGACATTGCAGGAACTGTGCCGCTTTTCTATGCAGCGTAAGCCTTTGTTTTAATTGGACTTGGCCTGCGGGTCACCCGAAAGGACGCGCCATTGTAGTGCAAGCGGGCAACGTATTGCACCATATTGGGGCAAAAGATCGCGCGAAACCCATTCGGTAGCGGCACCAGCGGCAAAGGACGCTATACTTGCGCGCCAATTAATCCGGGCCCGAGAGCGTGAACGACCGAGAAATACCCCAGACCTTTCAGGATTTGCTCCTGGCCCTGCAGCAGTTCTGGGCGGGGCACGGGTGCGTCATCCTGCAGCCCTACGACATGCCGATGGGCGCCGGTACCTTCCATTCGGCGACGTTTCTGCGTTCCATCGGTCCCGAGCCCTGGCGCGCTGCCTACGTGCAGCCAAGCCGCCGCCCGACCGACGGCCGCTATGGCGACAATCCGTTTCGCCTGCAACACTATTATCAGTACCAGGTCGTGCTGAAGCCGTCACCCACCGACATCCAGGAGCTGTACCTCGATTCGCTCCGCAGCCTCGGGATCGACCCACTCGTCCACGACATCCGCTTCGTCGAGGACAACTGGGAGTCGCCGACCCTGGGTGCCTGGGGTCTCGGCTGGGAAGTCTGGCTGAACGGCATGGAGGTTACGCAGTTCACGTACTTCCAGCAGGTGGGCGGCCTGGACTGCCGGCCGGTCACGGGCGAGATCACCTACGGCCTCGAGCGCATCGCGATGTATCTGCAGGGCGTCGACAGCGTCTTCGACCTGATCTGGACGCGCGGACCGACGGGCGCGGTGACCTATGGCGACGTCTTCCACCAGAACGAAGTCGAGATGTCTCACTACAATTTCGAAGCCGCCGACACGGCCGTATTGTTCGAACGCTTCGACGCGGCCGAACACGCGTGTCGCGATCTGATCGATCGGCAACTGACTCTGCCCGCCTACGAGCAGATCCTCGACGCGTCACACACGTTCAACTTGCTCGACGCCCGGCATGCGATTTCCGTGACCGAACGGCAGGCCTACATCCTGCGCGTGCGCGGGATGTCACGCGCGGTGGCCGAGGCCTATTACCAGAGTCGTGAGGCGCTGGGGTTCCCGCTGCTGAATACCCCGGTCCCGGCGGACGAGGATAGCTAGATGACCGATACCGCGGATTTCCTGGCCGAGATCGGCACCGAAGAGCTGCCGCCCAAAGCGTTGCGCAAGCTCGAACTTGCTTTTGCCGGCGGCATTCAAACGCGGCTCGAAGCGGCCGGCCTGGCCTTCGAGACGCTGCAATCCTTCGCTTCGCCGCGCCGCCTGGCTGTATTGATTGACTCGCTGCAGCTGTCACAGCCGGAACAGAAAATCGAGAAGCGTGGCCCGCCCACGCGCATCGCCTTCGATGCAGACGGCAACCCGACGAAAGCCGCGACCGCCTTCGCCGATGGCTTTGACGTCGAGGTGTCGAAACTGGAGCGCGTCGCGACAGAGAAAGGCGAATGGCTCGAATACCGCGGCACGAAACCGGGCAAATCAGCGGCCGAGCTGCTGCCGGGTATCGTGGCCGATTCGCTCGCCGAATTACCGATCCCGAAGCGCATGCGCTGGGGAAGCTCGGACGTGGAGTTCGTCCGGCCCGCACACTGGATCGTCATGTTGCTGGGCAAGGAGGTCTTGCCCGCCGAGATTCTCGGCATCACCGCCGATCGAACGACGCGGGGTCACCGGTTTCACGCGCCCGACGAGATCCGAATCAAGCAGCCGGCGGGCTACAGCGCAAAGCTCGAGGAAGATGGCCGGGTGCTGGCTGATTTCATCGCTCGGCGCGATCGCGTTCGCGAACTGACCGAGGCCGCTGCCGTCGACATCGACGGAACCGCGCATATGGAAGCCGACGTGCTCGACGAGGTCGCCGCCCTGGTGGAATGGCCGACCCCGATCACCGGCCGGTTCGATGCGGCGTTCCTGCGGCTGCCGGACGAGGTCCTGATTTCGACGCTGCAATCTCATCAGCGATATTTCCCGGTGCGCGGCAGAGACGGCGCGCTACTGCCGAATTTCATCGCGATGAGCAATCTCGACAGCAAAGAACCCGACCTGGTGCGCGAGGGCAACGAACGCGTTGTATTGCCGCGCCTGGCCGACGCCGCTTTCTTCTGGGACCAGGACCGCAAGGCGACGCTGGAATCCCGGCGTGAAGCCCTGCAGCAAGTCGTGTTTCAGAAGGAACTCGGCTCGGTGGCCGACAAGTCGGCACGCGTTGCGAGCCTGGCCCGGGCGCTCGCCTCCGACCTGGGCTATGACGCAGACGCGGCCAAGCGGGCGGCAGAACTCGCCAAGACGGATCTATTGACCGAAATGGTCGGCGAATTCCCCGAGCTACAGGGGCGGATCGGCTACTACTACGCTGATCTCGATGGCGAACCCGAGGAAGTGGCGCGCGCCATCGAAGAGCAATATCTGCCGACGCACGCGGGCGATGCGCTGCCGGCGACCCCCATCGGCCGCGTGCTCGCAATCGCGGACCGTCTGGATTCGATCGCCGGCATCTTCGCCGTTGGTAAGCGACCGACCGGCAACAAGGATCCCTACGGACTCAGGCGCTCGGCGCTCGGCGTCGTACGCATCCTCGTCGAAGAGGACATCGATCTCGATCTCTCGGCCTACATCGAAAAGGCCGTCGCGGCGCAACCGGTGAATATCGAAGACCCGGCAGCACTGGCCGGAGACATCTACGAGTTTGTCACCGATCGTTTGCGCAGTTACATACTCGACGGGCAGGCGCCCGGCTTCGGTGAAAGCGAAGTTTCACCGGAAGTTTTCGAAGCCGTGCGCACGCGTTCACCGTCCTCGCCCCTGGATTTCGCGCAGCGGGTGTCGGCCGTCGATGAGTTCATGAAACACGACGCGGCGGAAAGCCTGGCGGCCGCCAACAAGCGCATCGCCAATATTCTGAAATCAGCCAAGGCAGGCGCCGGCGACAAGGTCGATGCGACGCTGTTCGACGAAGTACAGGAAACGACGCTGTTCAAGGCGCTGATGGACGTATCCCATGCGCATGCCGAAAGCCTCGAGCGACGCGACTACCAGGAAGCACTCGAGCGATTGGCGACCCTGCGCGAACCCATCGACGCATTTTTCGACGATGTGATGGTCATGACCGAGGACGCGGACAAGCGGCGCAACCGCGTTGCCTTGCTCGGCGAGCTGCGGCAACGGTTCCTGGATATCGCCGACCTTTCGTGCATCCATTCGGGCTGAGTTCGAGTCGAAGAATGAGCGCAGCCCGACGACCGCTTGTCATCCTCGATCGAGATGGCGTGATCAATCGGGACTCCGCCGACTTCATCAAATCGCCCGCAGAGTTCATCCCGTTGCCGGGTAGTCTCGAGGCCATCGCTGCACTGTGTGACGCGGGGTTCGAAGTCGTCATCGCATCTAACCAGTCGGGCGTGGGGCGCGGCCTGTTCTCGATCGAAACGCTGGAACGCATTCACGTCAAGCTGCGGGAAGAAGCCGAAAAGGCCGGTGGCATGATTTCGGGAATTTACTTTTGCCCGCACAAGCCCGAAGACGGCTGCGATTGTCGGAAACCGAAAACCGGGCTGTTCGAGCAAATTGCGGCGACGTATCACCGGCAACTGGATGGCGTGCCGGTGGTCGGGGACTCCATGCGTGACCTGGAGGCGGCGATCGCGGCCGGAGCGAAACCGATTCTCGTGCGCACGGGCAACGGCCGCAAGACCGAAAGTGCGCTCTGGGAAGACAACGACATCGATGTGCATGAGGACCTTGCGGCCGCGGCCGCGGAGTTGATCGCCGGTCGCCAGGGTCGACCGTCGTGATTCGTTCGCTGCTATTCACGTCATTGTTCTTTGCGACGGTACCGCCCTGGGCACTCGCCGCCATCTGTGTCCGCGTCTTCGGTCGCCATGCCAGTTTCAAGGTTGCCGAATCCTGGGTACTGATGAACCTGTGGTTCTGCAAGACGATCTGCGGCCTCGATTTGACGATCGCAGGTTTGGAAAACATTCCCGATACGCCCGGGGTCTTGTATCTCAAGCACTCGTCTGCCTACGAGACGCTCGCCCAGTTTCACCTGGTAGGTGACCAGACCTGGGTGCTCAAGCGCGAACTTCTATGGGCGCCGTTTTTCGGCTGGGCGGTGCGGTGCGTGCACCCGATAGCGATTGACCGGTCGGCCGGTAAATCGGCGGTGCAACAAGTCATCGATCAGGGCACGGAACGAATCGACGACGGCATATGGGTGTCGATTTTCCCAGAGGGCACGCGCATGGCGCCCGGAACGACGCGTCGCTATGGCGTCAGTGGCGTGTTGCTGGCACAGGCAGCCGGGCGGCCGATCACGCCGGTCGCGCATAACGCTGGTTACTTTTGGCCGCGACGCGGCCTGCGCAAGAAACCGGGTACGGTTAGTTTCGTGGTCGGGCCACCGGTTGACCCAACCGGACGCGAGCCGCGCGAGGTCAACGAGGAAATTCAGGACTGGATCGAGAGCAGGATCGCCGAAATGGCGGTACCCGACGACTAGACCGATACTGCCGTTTCGACCGAGTGCTACGACTCGCTGTTGGTTTTATACGTCGAGATTCTCGACGGCCAGCGCGTTGTTCTCGATGAACTCCCTGCGTGGTTCAACCTGGTCGCCCATTAACGTGGTAAAGATCTCGTCGGCGGCAACGGCGTCTTCGATGCGTACCTGCATCAGCCGCCGCGTTTCCGGATTGACCGTCGTATCCCACAGCTGGTCGGGATTCATTTCACCGAGGCCTTTATAGCGTTGAATCGCCTGACCCTTGCGCGCTTCGGTCATTAACCAATCCATCGCTTCCTTGAAGGACTCGACGTCACAACGTTGCTCGCCGCGCACCACGTACGCACCATCGCCGATGAGATCGATGAGTTCGGCACCCAGTGCGCCAAGCTGTGCGTACTCCGGCGATTCGAAGAAATGAATTGAGAGACTGCTTTCGTCGTCGACACCATGAAGATGGCGCTTGATGCGCAACCCTGCGATGGTCGAGTCTTCTACCGACAGCTCGAAACTGTAGCGAACGCCGGAGCCGTTCGCGGCGGAACGCATCGCCTCCTGCAAACGATTGGCCCATTCAGACATGAAGGTTTCGTCTTCGATCGCTTCTTTCGTGACGGGCGGCAGATAGAGCATCTGCTCCAGGATGTTACGGTCATAGCGGCGCGACAAACGGTCCAGGATGCTCATGACGCTCACATAGTGCTCGGCCAGCCCCGCCAGGGCGGCGCCACTGATTGCCGGCGCCTCCGCGTTAACGTGCAAGGCTGCCTTTTCCATCGCCACGTTCAGCAGGTAGCTGTTCAACTCAGCGTCGTCCTTGACGTATTGCTCCTGCTTGCCGCGCTTGACCTTGTACAGCGGCGGTTGAGCAATGTAGACGTGGCCGCGCTCGATCAACGACGGCATCTGACGATAGAAAAAAGTCAGTAACAGCGTACGGATGTGCGACCCGTCGACGTCCGCGTCAGTCATGATGATGATGCGGTGATAGCGCAGCTTGTCGGGATCAAAATCATCGCGGCCGATGCCGGTGCCGAGCGCGGTGATCAGGGTGCCGACCTCCGCGGAACCCAGCATCTTGTCGAAGCGCGCGCGCTCGACGTTCAGGATCTTGCCCTTGAGTGGCAGGATCGCCTGGGTGCGACGGTCCCTGCCCTGCTTGGCGGAACCACCGGCGGAGTCGCCCTCGACGATGAACAGTTCCGATAGCGCGGGATCTTTCTCCTGGCAGTCGGCCAGCTTGCCGGGCAAGCCGGCGACATCGAGTGCACCTTTGCGTCTCGTCATCTCGCGCGCTTTGCGCGCCGCTTCGCGCGCACGCGACGCGTCGACGATTTTTGCGACGATGGTTTTGGCTTCCTGGGGATTCTCCATCAGGAAGTCTTCGAGCTTGCCGGCGAACGTCGACTCGACGATACCCTTGATCTCGGAAGAAACCAGTTTGTCTTTGGTCTGCGAAGAGAATTTCGGGTCGGGCACCTTGACGGACAGCACGGCGGTCAGCCCTTCGCGCGCGTCTTCGCCGGAAGTACTGAACTTGTTCTTGTTGCCGAGTTCGCGATCGATATAGCTATTCAGCGTTCGCGTCAGCGCGCTGCGGAAACCGGCGAGGTGGGTGCCGCCGTCTTTCTGCGGGATGTTATTCGTGAAACAGAACATGTTTTCCTGGTAGCCGTCGTTCCACTGCATCGCACCCTCGACCGTGACCCCGTCCTGCTCATCTTGAAAACTTAGAACATTTTCATGAATGGGCGATTTATTTCGGTTCAGGTGTTGCACGAAGGCCTTGATTCCACCCTCGAACTCGAAAATATCTTCCTTGGATTCACGCTCGTCGACGAGATGAATACGAACGCCGGAGTTCAGAAACGACAGCTCCCGCAGGCGTTTGGCCAGGATGTCGTAGTGAAACTCGATATTGGTAAAGGTCTCGCCGCTCGGTTTGAAGCGAATGGTCGTGCCGGTCTTGTCCGTCTTGCCGCCCTTCGTCAGGGGGCCGGTCGGATCACCCATTGCGTAGGTCTGCTCGTAGACATTGCCGTCGCGATAGATCGTCAGTTGCAGCTTTTCGGAAAGCGCGTTAACCACCGAGACGCCGACACCATGCAGACCGCCGGATACCTTGTAGGAATTGTCATCGAACTTGCCGCCCGCATGCAGCACGGTCAGGATCACCTCGGCGGCCGAGCGACCCTCCTCGGGATGCTCGTCGACGGGTATACCGCGGCCGTCGTCGGACACGCTGACGGATTCGTCGGGATGAATGGTGACCGTAATATCCGAGCAATGCCCGGCTAACGCCTCGTCGATGGAATTATCGACGACTTCGAAAACCATGTGGTGGAGTCCGGTGCCATCGTCGGTATCACCGATGTACATTCCCGGACGTTTACGAACGGCATCGAGGCCCTTTAAGACCTTGATATTAGTAGAGGTATAGTCTTCTTCGGTCGTCATGAATACTTCCCGTGAGCCAACCGATCGATTATACCAGAGTCGTGAGCTCTCCACGTTCCACGTGAAACACGCGGGCGGGCATTTGCAGCGGCAACGCCTCGCGGTCCAGGGCCGAAATGAACAGTTGCGCCCTGGCATTGCTCAAGACGCTCATCAGGGCCTCCAATCTCTCGCTATCGAGTTCCGCTGCAGGTTCGTCCACGAGCAGGGTGACATCCTGATCGAGGCAGCGCGCAACGAACTGGCTCTGCGCGAGAACGAGCGAGATGCCGAGCAGTTTCTGCTGGCCACGAGACAGGCGATGGCGCGCCGGCTGATCGTCCACCTCCAGCGCCAGCTCGGCGCGATGAGGCCCGACATGCGTCTGAGTGTGGCTGGAATCCCGCTCCCAGGAATCATCCAGCGCCGCGGCGAAATCGATTCCCTGGGCCCAGCCGCTTCGATACTTCCCGACCGCCGGCAATCCGAGGAGCTCCAGCGACATCGACCCGAATTCGTCCGCCAGGCTGTCTAGATATTCGCGCCGCATCCGATCAATTTTCTCGCCGGCGGAAATCAGCTCCTGGTCCCAGACTCGGACGGCCGATTCGGGTTGTCTGCTCCTGAGTGCGGAATTGCGCTGCTGCAGGGCTCGTCGATAGCGCCGCCAGATCGAGAAAAACTCATGTTTCACGTGAAACACTCCCCAATCCAGAAAGCGGCGCCGGTCTTTCGGACCGCCCTGCACCAACTCGTGAATTTGCGGATCTATGACCTGGACCGGCAATGCATTGACCAGGTCAGCCGTTTTGCGGTCGCGATCCCCGTCTACCTGTATCCGCAGGCCCTTCCGGGAAAGATCCACCCCGACCCGTCTTGGACCGACATTGGACGCCAGCTCTCCGAAGATCGTCAGGTTCTCCGCGCCCGTCTGAATCAGGCCGGATCCCGTTCCGCCGCGGAATGACCTCCCCCGGCCCAGAAAGAAAATCGCTTCGAGAATGCTGGTTTTTCCGGCGCCATTCGCGCCGACAATGACGTTATGGCGCGCGTCCGGCAGAAACTCGACCGATCGGAGACAGCGGAATCGCTCGATCTTGGCCTTGGTTACGCCCACATCATTACTGTATTCGACCGCCCGGCCGCCGGCTGGCGCCTACAATCGCATGGGCATGACGACGAATTTGGCGTCTTCCGTTCCCGGACCGTGGATAACGCAGCTGCTGTTGGCGTCGACGAAACCGAGCTCGACTTCATCGGCATCCACCGCCGCGAGCGCATCCAGCAGGTAGTTCACGTTAAAACCGATTTCCAGCAGGTCACCTTCGTACTGAACCTCGATCTCATCCTGGGCTTCTTCCTGATCCGGATTATTCGCCTGTATTTTCAGAGACTTAGGGCTAAGATCGAGGCGTATCCCGCGATATTTTTCGTTCGATAAAATCGCCGCTCGCTGCAGCGCGGAACGCAGGTAATTCTTTTGTGCCCGCAGGGTATTACCTTCGGGCTTCGGTATCACTCGATCGTAATCCGGGAATCGGCCGTCAATCAGCTTGGACGTGAAACGGATATTCCCCACCGTCGCTCGAATATGGTTCGGGCCAATCGTCAGCTGAACCTCTTCCTCGTCCCCGAGCAATCTCTGTAATTCCAGGACGCCCTTTCGCGGAATAATGACCTGCTGGGCGGGGCCATTGTCGTCTTCGAGCGTAACCTCACACAGCGCGAGCCGATGTCCATCCGTGGCGACGGCCCGGACGATGCCGCCGCCGGTCTCCAGCAATAATCCGTTCAGGTAATAACGCACGTCCTGCTGGGCCATCGAGAAATGCGTCTTCTCAAGTAGTTTGCGCACGTCGACCTGGGCAAGCCGTATCTCGCGGTTGGCATCAATATTCTCGATGACCGGGAAATCAGCGGCCGCGAGCGTCGACAGCACGAAGCGGCTGCGACCGGACTTGACGATCATGCGATCGCCCTCCAGACGCAGGTTCACGGTCGCCTCATCCGGCAAAGCGCGGCAGATATCGAGCAGCTTGCGCGCCGGCACCGTGATCTCGCCCTCGCTCTTGACCTCGTCGACGGACGAATGCGCGACGAGTTCGACCTCGAGGTCGGTCGCCGTCACAGACAGTTCACCTTTCCTGACAACGAGCAGGATATTCGCCAACACCGGCATTGTCTGTCGTCGCTCTACGACGCCTATCACTGCTTGCAGTGGCCGCAGCAAGGATTCCCTGGACGTGGTCAGATTCATTCGAAGCCCCTGTAATAATATATATTTAGATATATACCTATTATTATTATTAGCTAGCTATTCAGATGTGGATAACCAAAAAATAACAATATTAATCAATGGTTTAAGAGTTATTCACCTGTGGATAATCAGCGGGCGACAAGGCTGTCCACATGTGCATAACTTGTGTGGCAATCATCGCTCTATTCTTATCCACAGCTTTTTCACAGTTATTCCGTCACTAGACTGCGGGTCATAAGTGCGCCAGGCTGTTAGCCGGTCAGTGTCCTCAACAGATTCTGATAATCCTCGCGAATCCTGTTTTCCGTCTCCCGCAGTTCTTTCACCCGCCGGCACGCATGCATCACGGTGGTATGGTCCCGCCCGCCAAATGCATCCCCGATCTCCGGGAGGCTGTGCGTTGTGAGTTCTTTCGCCAGACTCATCGCGACTTGCCGGGGACGGGTAATCGAGCGCCGCCTGCTTTTCGACAGCAGGTCGCCAACCCGGATCTTGTAGTACTCGGCCACCGTTTTTTGGATATTGTCGATCGTAACCAGTTTTTCCTGCAATGCGATCAGATCTTTGAGCGCATCTTTCGCGAATTCCAGCGTAATGGGTTTGCCGGTGAAAGACGCCGTCGCCATGACGCGTCTCAATGCACCTTCGAGTTCTCGCACATTGGAACGAATTCTTTGCGCGATAAAAAACGCGACTTCCTCGGGCATCTCGATCTTGGCGGCGGACGCCTTGCTCATCAGGATCGCGACACTGGTCTCCAGTTCGGGTGGCTCGATGGCGACCGTCAGGCCCCAGCCGAACCGCGACTTCAGTCGCTCCTCGAGACCGTCAACTTCCTTCGGGTAGCGATCGCAGGTCAGGATTACTTGCTGTTGACCCTCTAGTAACGCATTGAAAGTATGAAAGAATTCTTCTTGCGAACGTTCCTTGCCCGCAAAGAACTGGATATCGTCGATCAACAGTGCGTCGAGTGACCGATACGCTTTCTTGAAGTCGTTGATCGTGTTGTGCTGTAACGCCTTGACCATGTCGCCGACGAATTTTTCCGAATGTACGTAAGCGACTTGAGCATTAGGGCGTTGCTCGAGGATCAGGTTGCCGACGCTCTGCATCAGGTGGGTCTTGCCGAGACCGACACCGCCGTAAATGAATAACGGGTTGTAGGCACTGCCCGGATTCTGGCCGACCTGCATTGCCGCAGCGCGAGCGAGCTGATTGCTCTTGCCCTCGACGAAGTGGTCGAAAGTATTGTCGGGATTTAACTTGCCGCCGATAAAACGGCTGGTCGGGGCGACCGATTCGAATGTCATCACCGGCGGCACTGACGGTGCCGTCGATTCGGTTCGGCGCGTGCCGACTTCGACCGTTACGGCCAGGTCTTCGCCGACCCCTTCTGTCCGTACGAGATCGTTGATCTTGCCGATGCAGTTCGCGTTGACCCAGTCGACGACGAAATGATTCGGCGCGAGCAGCTTGATCGACAGCTCATCTTCGACGGCTTGCAGAGGGCGAATCCAAGTGTTGAACTGCTGTTCGGACAAATCGGAGCGAAGCTGACGAACGCAGCGATTCCAGACGGAGGTCTGCAAGATTGGGGTCCCGGGTATGAATTTGTTGTTATGTCGAAGTCGATCGCAGAGTCTATACCGGTTAAACGGAGTTATCCACAGGCCTGCAACGCCGCGCGACCGCTATTGACAACCCCCGTTCCCGCGAGTAACCTTCGCGCTCCGAATTTCCGGCCCATCTTATTGTTTTCAGATAGTTTTTTTAACGACCATGAAACGCACATATCAACCGAGTCGCATCAAGCGCAAACGCTCGCACGGATTCCGGGCCAGAATGTCCACTAAGGGCGGTCGCCTGATACTCAAGCGCCGTCGCGCGAAAGGTCGCGCGCAGCTGTCTCGCTAAGACGGCCCCGTCACTTCCCGCGGTTACTTCGCCCGGTCAAGTCGCATAGCGAAGAACGATCCCGTCTGCACGGGCCAGCTTCAATGGCCAATTCATAGCGGCCCGGAAATCACTGACGCCTGATCTGATGATGCCAGGTTCATTTTCACCAGGTTCGCTTGCGGGATTCGCGCGCCAGAATCGTTTGCTGACCGGCGCCGATTTCGACCACGTTTTCAAAAACTGCCAACGCTCCGCCGATTCATGTTTCACGGTGCTCTACCGTGACAACGGTTTAGGGTATCCTCGCGTTGGCTTGGCGATAGCCAAAAAGCGGGTTCGACACGCGACGCAGCGAAACAGGTTAAAGCGCCTCATTCGGGAAAGCTTCCGGAAGGCTATTCCGCGAATCCCGAGTATGGATATCGTTGTGCTGGCGCGCGATAAGGCTGGCGCCGCGGACAACGCAACAATCTTCGCGAGTCTCGAGCGCCATTGGCGCACGATTAAAGATCGGACCGAACCAACAACAACAAAGATTCAATGATTTGATGGATAACCTGCGTATTTTCCTCTGGGTCGGACTGGGCCTGATGCTCTGGCTGAGCTATGACGCCTGGCAACGTCAATTCCCGCCCGAACCCGCACCCGTGCAAGCGCAAGCGGCGGCGGACCCAGCTGCTTCGGCGCCGGAGGTACCGGGCAACCTGCCGGGCGTGCCGGACTTGCCGGAATTACCAGAATCGCAGGCCGGCAGCGACCCGGCGACTGACGTTCCGGGCTTGCCGGCTGAACAAGCAGCGTCGTCGAAGCAGGACATCGTTACCGTTCGGACTGATGTGCTCGAGGTGTCGATCAGCCTGCGTGGCGGAGAAATCGTAACGGCGCAGCTACTCGACTATCCCCTAAAGAAGGATCAGCCCGACGTCCCGGTGTCTCTGTTGTCCGGCGATCCCGCGGATTTTTATGTCGTGCGCAGTGGGCTGCGCGCAGGCGGCGGCAAACCTGAGGCCAACCATCAGGCCATGTTCACCGCCGAAGCATCACAGTTTGCGCTTGGCGACGCGCAGGAAGAACTGGTCGTACCCCTCATCTGGGTCGGCGAGGGCGGAATCCGCGTGCAGAAGAACTTCCGTTTCCGGCCCGGGCAATACGCGATCGAGCTCGAGCAAATCGTGATGAACGATGGTCAGGAGCCCTACCAGGCGGTCGGCTACTTGCAGATTCAGCGCGTCCATCGCCCACCGGAACGGTCGATGTTCGATGTCGATTCGTACTCGTTTGTCGGGCCGGTTTTGTATGACGGCGACAGTTATCAGAAACTCGAGGCCGACGATCTGGCGAAGGAACCGGTTTCGTTGCAGGTCACCAACGGCTGGATCGCATCAATTCAGCATCATTTCCTCGCCGCTGCGGTGCCATCCACGGGTGAGGTTGAGAACTACACCGCCACCTACGACGGCAACTCGACTTTCGTCAGCGTCGTCGATACCGCTTTCACGACCGTACAGCCGGGGCAGTCGGCGTCGTTCGATTCGACGTTGTTCATCGGTCCCAAACTGCAGTCGCAAATGAGGGAAATCAGCGACACGCTGACCCTCACGGTCGACTACGGCATGCTGACAATCCTCGCGCAACCGCTGTTCTGGTTGCTTGAAAAAATCTTCGGTTTCGTCGGCAACTGGGGCTGGACGATCATCATCGT
>JBLYYV010000049.1:0-3771 GCA_048550095.1 Gammaproteobacteria bacterium | reverse complement strand
TATAGCCCGATCGCGTTTTTCGCGCTACACCCGGCCTATGCCGCCGGCGATGATGTGCGCACCGAGTTCCGCGACCTCGTCAAAGCGTTACATCGCGCCGACATCGGCGTGATCCTCGATGTGGTCTTCAACCATACGGCCGAAGGCGGCGTCGACGGGCCCGTGTTCAGCTTCAAGGGGCTGGCCAACGAGGTTTACTATCATCTCGACGAAGACGACCGTCATCGGTACCGCGACTACACCGGCTGCGGCAACACGATCAATGCGAACCATCCGCTCGTCTCGCAAATGCTGCAGCAATGCGTCGACTACTGGGCACGCGAAATGCACGTCGACGGGTTTCGCTTCGATCTCGCCAGCGCGCTCGCGCGAGGCGAGGATGGCGTGCCACTTCAGCATGCGCCGGTGTTGTGGAACATTGAATTCTCGCCGACGCTTGCCGACACGCACCTGATCGCAGAAGCGTGGGACGCCGCCGGCGCGCACCAGCTCGGCAACTTTCCGGGTTTCCGGTGGGCGGAATGGAATGGCGATTACCGCGACACCATACGCCGGTTCGTCGCCGGCGAGCCGGGACTGATCGGACGCGTCGCATCGCGCCTGGCGGGAAGCGGCGACCTGTTCGCGGCCCAGGGCGGCCTGCCGATCAACAGCATCAACTTCGTGACCTGCCATGATGGCTTCACGATGCTCGATCTCGTCAGTTACCAGCACAAGCATAACGAAGCCAACGGCGAACAGAACCGCGATGGCACCGACGCGAACTGGGCCTGGAACTGCGGGACCGAAGGGCCGACCGATGATCCCGCCATCAATGCACTCCGCCGGCGCCAGGTGCGCAACTGCATGGCGATCCTCCTGCTGAGCCAGGGCGTGCCGATGATGCTGGCCGGCGATGAGATGTTGCGGTCACAGAATGGCAACAACAACGCATGGTGTCAGGACAACGAGCTGAGCTGGATCGACTGGTCGCTGGTGGATGAGAACGCCGACGCGGTGCGGTTCGTCCGGGAAATGATCGCGCTGCGCAAACGCCACCCCGCATTGCGGCGCACCCGCTTTCTGACCGGCGAGGACGACGGCGCTTCCGGCGGGCCCGATATTACGTGGTACGGCACGGATCTCGGCGCGCCGGACTGGGGGAATTCGAACGCGCGCGCCCTCGCCTTTACGCTCGCCGGCATCGACGCCGATGAACCGGCGCTGCACGTCATCATGAACATGAGTGATGAACCGGCTGAGCACCGGCTTCCGGAACCTTCCCGGGGCCAATGGCGAGTGGCGGTCGACACCGCGGCGGCATCGCCCGCCGACATCGCAGCGCCCGCGGATCAGCAGGCGGTAAAAGCGGAACTCGTCAGCGTGCGGGAACGCAGCGTCGTGGTTCTCGAGTCAGACTGACTCACGAACTCTTCCACTGCAGCACGATCCCGCCAAGCGGCGGCAACGTCACCTCGATCGACTGCTCGCGATTCATCGCCGCGACGGGTGTGCTCGGCAACGGCAGCGGATTGCCTACGTTGCCGCCGCCGTAGTGCTCCGAATCAGAGTTGAAGATCTCGCGATAGACGCCCGGCCGGTTGACCCCGAGACGATAGCCTTCGCGCGGCACCGGCGTCAGATTCAGCACGATCAGCACTTCCTCGATTTCGCCGTGACGCGCAAAACTCAGCACCGAGTTCTCGGAATCCTCCCACTGCAGCCAGTCGAAACCGCGGCCTTCGAAATCGAACAGGTGCAGCGCCGGCTCGCGTCGATACAACTCGTTCAGATCGCTGATCAGGCGCTGAACCCCGGCATGCACCGGGTAGTCGAGCAGATGCCACGGCAACGCGCCGCTGTGATTCCACTCCCATGACTGCCCGAATTCGGAACCCATGAACATGAGCTTCTTGCCCGGGAACGTCCATTGGAAGGTATAGATGAGACGCAGATTGGCGAAGCGCTGCCACTCGTCGCCGGGCATGCGGCCCAGTATCGAACCCTTGCCGTGCACGACTTCGTCATGCGAGAACGGCAGCACGAAATTCTCGGAGAACGCATAAACCGGCCCGAAGGTCACGAGGTCGTGGTGGTAGCGTCGATGCACCGGGTCTTTGCTGAAGTAATCCAGGGTGTCGTGCATCCACCCCATGTTCCACTTCAGGCTGAAGCCGAGGCCACCGGTGAAGACCGGCCGGCTGACGCCCGGATACGCGGTCGATTCTTCGGCGATCGTGACCGATCCCGGCACCTCGCTATGCGTGATCTCATTCATGCGTTGCAGGAACGAGATAGCCTCGAGATTTTCGTTACCGCCGTGAACGTTCGGCGCCCACTCGCCATCCTTGCGCGAATAGTCGAGGTAGATCATCGATGCGACGGCGTCGACGCGCAGCCCGTCGAAATGGAAATCCTCGAGCCAGAACACCGCGCTCGAGAACAGGAAACTCCGGACCTCGTGCCGATCGTAGTTGAAGATCAACGTGCCCCAGTCGGCATGCTCGCCCTTGCGCGTGTCGGCGTACTCGAACAGGGCGCTGCCGTCGAATCGCGCCAGACCATGTTCATCGCGCGGAAAGTGACCGGGCACCCAGTCCAGGATGACGCCGATGCCATGTTCGTGAAGGCGATTGATCAGACCCTTCAGCTCGTCGGCCGTGCCATAGCGAGCGGTGGGCGCAAAATAACCGGTGGTCTGGTAGCCCCACGATTCATCGAGCGGATGCTCGGTGATCGGCATGAACTCGACGTGCGTGAAGCCGCACTCCGTGACATGCCGGACGAGTGCGTCGGCGACCTCGGAGAAACTCATCCAGCGCCCGTCTTCGTGGCGCCGCCACGAACCCAGATGCATCTCGTAGATCGACATCGGCTCGTGCAACCAGTCGGACTTCTGCCGGGCGGCGATCCAGTCGTCGTCCGTCCAGACGTGTTTCGACGACGCCGCGACGACCGATGCGTTCGATGGACGATGCTCGTATTGCTGAGCGAACGGGTCTGCCTTGATGTGAATGCTGCCCGTTTGCGCGTTGCGGATCTCGTATTTATAGACCTCGCTCGCACCGAGGCCGGGGAGGAATAACTCCCACACACCGAAGCGACCACGGACCCGCATCGGGTGACAGCGACCGTCCCAACGATTGAATTCGCCGACGACACTGACGCGCTCTGCGTTCGGCGCCCAGACGGCGAACATGACGCCGGCAATACCGTCGACCTCCGTCACATGCGCGCCGAGGAACCGATGCGCGCGTGCGTGTTCGCCACGGTGGAATATGTCCAGTTCCGCCTCGTCGAGGACCGGTGTAAAACAGTACGGGTCGTAATGCTCGCGCACGTCGCCCCATGAGGTCACGCGCCGCAAACGATAACGCTCCGGCAACGCAGACCCGTCGCCGGTCCACTCGAACAGGTCGGTGCCGGGAATACGCTCCAGCCTGGCGCCGGTTTCGACGATCTCGACGCTCTGCGTGTGCGGCAGGAACGCGCGGACGGTCCAGCGTTCGCCCGCCCCCGGAGCTCCGTCCAACGGATGCCGGCCGAGTACGCCGAAAGGATCATGTGAACGCGCCTCGAGAATCCGGCGGGCATCGGCACCGATAGAAATCGCCGCTTCGTTTGAGCTGTCCTTCACCATTATTCTTGTTCTAGTAGTAACAACAGATTAGGAGTATATAATAGAGGAGATTGTCAACTCTGCGCCGAAAAAATGAAAAGAAAAAAGTCCGGCCGATTCGTTAGCCAGCTGACGCGAGGAACCATGGCGGTCATCATGGCCGGCGGGCGTGG
>JBLYYV010000048.1:0-5210 GCA_048550095.1 Gammaproteobacteria bacterium | reverse complement strand
TGGTGCCGATCGCATCCTCGTTGTGGTCGCGCACCTTACCTGTGTCGGTCAGCTCGACGCAGGTGAATTTGCTGGAAAGACTCATAAGCGTAATCGGTGGGGTCGATTAGCCTTCTAACGTACTACAACAGTCCCTCAACGCCAACGCCATCGCGCGACCGTTCGGGAACCGATCGTCAGGGTTCTTCGCCAGCACCTTGTCCAGAACCATGTCGACCTCGACCGGGATGTCGTCCCGCACGCTGCTGATTGGCAGGTGTTTTTCATTCATGATCTTGTCCATCAGCTTGGGAATCGAATCCGAGCGGAACGGCGTCGTGCCGGTCAGCAGCTGATACATCGTGATTCCGAGCGAGTACAGGTCGGATTTGCCGGTGACCGCGCTGGCAGACAGCTGTTCCGGAGACATGTAAGAAGGCGTTCCGAGGATAATTCCGGTCTTGGTGCGACTTGTGTCCGTCAGCCTGGCGATACCGAAATCGGTGATCTTCAGCTGATCGCTGGCCGCGTCATACATCAGGTTCGCCGGCTTGATGTCCCGGTGGACGACGCCCTGGCCATGCGCATAGTACAGTGCTTCCGCGGCACGCGCGGTCAGTTCCAGCACCCATTTCGGCGGCAGCAGATTCTCGGCGAGTGCATGATGATTGAGTGCCGTGCCTTCGAAGTACTCCATGGCGAGATAAGCGACATTGCCGTCTTCGCCCGTATCGTAAATCGCGATGATGTTCGGATGATTAAGCCGGCCCGCTGACTCGGCCTCGCGGCGGAACTGGTTCTTCGCCGCGTCGAGATCCGCCTCGCTGAATTCCTCCGCCAGGGCGATCGTCTTGATCGCGACCTTGCGATTGATCTTCGGATCCACGCCGAGATAGACGGTCGCCATCGCGCCGCGTCCCAACGTCTTTTCCAGCTGGTAGCGGCCCAGCGTGTGCCCGGTCGTGCCGGTCTCTTCCGGATCCTGCTCCTCGGGCAGTTCCGGCTGGACCTGGTTCGCCTCGGACGGCTTCCGGCGCGCGCCCGTCAGCGCCTTGAGTTTGTCGGCCACGTCCCGGTATTCGGTATCCATGCCGTACAGGTAAGCGAGCACGCGTTCGGCCTTGGCGAACTCGCGACGCTTGCCGTGAGTCATCGCGATGTCATACAGGCGCTTCTTCGTGACGTCCGAATCACCCTGCTGTCGCAGCACCGAAAACGCGAGATCGAGTTCGTCTTCATCGTCGACCGAGGCCACGCCAGTGACCGCGCCGTGCCCGGCGACATTCGTCGCGGCGGCGGGGCGCAGCATGTTTAGCGCTTGAATGGAGCCGATTCCCAGCACGGCGAACAGCGTGGCCGTGACCAACTGCAGCCAGACGCCATGCGCGAGCAGCAGGTATGCCTCGACCGCGAGCAGAATGCCAACGACCAGCAACAGGCTAACGGCTGCGCGGTTGGCGGTCAGTGTCGGTGCGACCAGCAGGATTGCGATGCCGAGGAGCAGCAAAATGCCGAGTTCGGCCGAGCCGAACCAGTTGGGTCGCACGACGAAGTCGGATTGCAGCACGTTCGACAGCGTCGTTGCCAGCAACATCGCGAGCGGCATGTGTTCGGTGAAAGGTGTGCGGTAGTTCGTCGTCGCCTGATCGGCCAGGTTGCCGACCAGGACGATGCGGTCACGCACCAGGTCGCCCGGCGCGTCTCCGCTCAGCAGCGAATCGGATTCGAGTGTGTCGAAGGGGCTCTGACCGGCAGGCGACATATAGTATCGAATCAGGCTCGAGAATCCGGGGCCGGTCTCGATCTCCGCGTTGTTCAGCGTCAGTTTGTTGGCGCCGTCGATTGCGACGTTGCCGCTTTCCTGCACCTGCGCGATCGCGACGGAAAGCGCAGGAAATACGCGATTGTCCGACTTGGCGACCAGGTGGGTGCGGCGCACGACGCCGTCGTCGTCAGGCCAGAAGTCGAGGTAGCCCGCGCCGGTCGCGCTGTCGCAGAGCACGTTCGATAATGTCAGCGTGCCGGATGTTTCCTGGATCCAGGGGCGGCCGCTTGCTTCGTCGGTCGCCAGCGTATGACGCAGGCAGTCATTCCTGGCGTCCTCCAGTAACTGGCGCGTCGGCCGGGCGATGACGGGCAACACGACGTTGCCGGCATCCTTCACGGTCGACGTGATCTGCGCCTGCTGGTCGTACTGCCGGCGGAAATCAGCCAGCTGATCCGCGAGGTTCGTACCGGTGTCGTTCCCGGAGACCTTGCGTGCGCGCTCTTCCAGCTCCGCGAGTGCCGCAAGTTGCTCGATGTCCGGCATTTGGGTATTGGCCGGCGGCGCCTCGACGGGCACAATCACGGACGCACCGGCTGCGTTGAGCGCGTTTATGACCGGGGATATCTTGCCGGAATCCCACAGGGTTCCGCCGCCTGAGCCCGGCCCGGTATCGACCAGCAGGATCCGGTCGCTCGCCGAAACCGGCTGCTGACGTTGCAGGAAGTCATAATATGACGATTCCAGGGACGACATTCGCTCGCTGGCGAGCAGGATCAAAGTCACCAGAATCACGAGTAGTGCGCCGGGTCCGGCAATGCCGCGCCCGGTATTTGCGCCTGAGTTTTGTAAAAGCATGGCGTGAATAGTAGCGATAATGCTCCGGCGAGATTGAGAACTGCGTTTCGTTTTACAAGGCGGAACAGCGGTTTATCGGCGGCTTGGATGCAGGCCTTGAGAGTGAGTTCACATTTTGGCTAAGGCACAGCCCACTTACGTTTGCGGCGATTGCGGCGCAGCGACAATCAAATGGCAGGGGCAATGTCCGGCCTGCGGTGAGTGGAATACGCTGCAAAACGCCCCGGGAGCCACGAAAGCCGGGCGTTCCCGGCAGAACTGGGCCGGTGCCGGGGCGGCTCGGAACCTGGCCGAGGTTGGCGAGGAACAAGTCGAGCGGCGCTCCACCGGTATCCGCGAGCTCGACCGGACGCTCGGCGGCGGTCTGGTCGCCGGCTCGGTCACGCTGATCGGCGGCGACCCGGGCATCGGCAAATCGACGTTGCTGTTGCAGGCATGTGTCCGGCAGGTCGACGCAAGCGGTGGGGGCGAGATGCTGTATGTCAGCGGCGAGGAATCGGTCCAGCAGATCGCCTTGCGGGCCCGGCGGCTCGGTCTGGATGCTGCGGGCGTGACCGTCTACGCGGCGACTGATATCGCGGACATCATCGCGATGGCCGAGCAGCGCAGGCCGGCCTGTGTGATCGTGGATTCGGTGCAGACCGCGTACACCGACGCGCTGCCGTCGGCGCCCGGCTCGGTCAATCAGCTACGCGAATGTGCGGCTCAACTCGTGCGGATGGCGAAATCGACCGGCATCGCCGTGATTCTCGTCGGGCATGTGACGAAGGACGGACAGATCGCGGGGCCGCGTGTACTGGAACACATGGTCGACACGGTGCTGTACTTCGAGAACGAGGCCGGTAGCCGCTATCGGGTCTTGCGAACCGTCAAGAACAGGTTCGGCGCGGCGAACGAGCTCGGCATTTTCGTGATGACGGACGCGGGGATGCGCGAGGTCAAAAATCCGTCCGCGATCTTTTTGTCGCAACACGACGAGCCGATCGCCGGCAGCGTCGTCACGGCGATTCACCAGGGCAGTCGCCCGTTGCTGGTCGAGGTTCAGGTGCTGACCGACCGTTCCGGGGGCGGGCCGCCGCGCCGCGTCGCCGTTGGCCTCGATCAGAATCGGCTGGCACTGTTGCTGGCGGCGCTGCATCGTTACGGCGGCATTCGTGCACACGACGAGGACGTATTCCTGAACGTGGTCGGCGGCGTCAAGATCGCCGAGACTTCGGCCGATCTGCCGGCGTTGGTCGCGACCGTGTCGAGCATGACGGACCTCCGCCTGCCGCGAACGCTGCTGGTCTTCGGGGAGGTCGGTCTCGCCGGGGAGATTCGCCCGGTCCCGCACGGCGAGGAGCGGTTACGGGAGGCGGCCAAGCTCGGTCTGACGCATGCGATCGCACCGGCGGCAAATGTCCCGAAGAAGGCGATCGAAGGGCTCGACGTGATCGGCGTCAAGACACTTGGCGATGCGCTGGATGCACTGAGGCGGTTCGGGTGACATGAGTTGCGGCGGCAGCATGATGCGGGCTTCGATGCAGCCGCTCGCGCACCTGGTCGACGCAGCGGCCGAAACATGGCTCGCTGTGGAAGCCGCGCCGGAAGCGGAGCGGAGCGCGGTCCGGGCGACGATCACCGGCCAGTTTCGCATCGGCGATCAGCCGGAGCTGACGTTCCATGGGCGGCGGTACATTCTGCGGATATTTCACGCCGCGGCGCCGCGCCCGACGGACTCATCAGTTATTGATGTAGAAGTTCATGAAATTGCGATAAATAACTGAAAAATAAAATATAAAAATTGGGCTTTTGATCCGTTCGGTCGTTCGGGCGGGTCGCTACATGCCTAGGCCGCCTCGTAGGTCTCGCGCATTTCACGCTCGCGTCCCGCGGCAGACAGATGCACCAGTAGCGCGGTCTCGAGCGTGCGACACGGATGCATCGCCGTGTACTTCGAGAACCAGAACACCTCGTCCAGCGGCTCGTCCCCGTGCGAGGTGGCGATAATCAGTCGGTCGTCAGGGATCGCATCGCCATTGAACGCCGCGGCGTTGGCGGTTTGAACCGCTTCCTGCCAGGCGTCGCTGTCGTGACCCGAGGCCATCATGTACAGGCAGCCGGATTCCGCGAGCCAGCGACTAATTCCGGCGCGACGTTCGGGCGTCACCTCGTCTTCGACGATCACGACGGACTTGAACGGGCGAAGGGCAGCGACGTCCGGCGGCTCGGTCGTGGTTGTCAATTGGATGTACTGCATGATTTGGATGCAACTATAACCAACAGGCCCGCTATTGCGCTCAGCGCACTGGCGTCGACCCGACCGGCCGGCTTGCCAATGTGAGATAAATCGCCGCAGATATTCCGGATGCGCCGAACAGCATGGTCATGACGACGATTTGATATTTGGCCGCCACCATCGGCGACACGCCGGACAGGATTTGCCCCGTCATCATTCCGGGCAACGACACGAGGCCGACCGCGAACAGGGAATTGACGACCGGGATCAAGGACGCCTGCAATGCGATCCGGCGGGCCTCGAGCAACGGCACGTCATTTTTCAGTTCAGCGTGCAGTCGCTCGGCCGCGAGGCTGATGGTGGTCATCGAGCCGGCGAATATCATTCCTG
>JBLYYV010000047.1:0-4335 GCA_048550095.1 Gammaproteobacteria bacterium | reverse complement strand
AGGGCCATCGTGACTTCGCCGGGCAGCAGGCGCCCGAGCATCCAGATGGCCAGTCCGAGCATCATGAACCCGAACGCACCCTTGACCTTGTTCATCCACGCGCCGGCTTTCGGTAGCAACGTGCCGGCCGACGTGCCAACGACGAGCAGCGGCAGTCCCATGCCCAAACTCATCGCGAACAGCGACAGCGCGCCGCGCGTGACGTCGCCGGTCTCGGCTATGACCGTCATGACGGCCACCAGCGGCGGGGCCACGCAGGTCGTTACGACGAGCGCCGACAGCATGCCCATGACGGCCGTACCGATGAACGTACCGCTTTTCTGCTTGTTGCTGACGGACGTCAGCCGATTTTGTATCGCCGCCGGCATTTGCAGCTCGTAGAAGCCGAACATCGACATGGCCAGCGCGACGAACAAGCCCGCCACACCGATGATGATCCAGGGTTTCTGCAGCATTGCCTGTACCTGCGCGCCCGCGGCCCCGGCGGCCGCCCCGGCGGCGGTATAGGTCAATGCCATGCCGAGCACATAAGTCAGGGATAACGCGAACGCGCGCGTCTTCGTGACGTCCTTGCCCTGGCCGGCGACGATACCGGACAGGATCGGCACCATCGGCAGTACGCACGGCGTGAACGCGAGCAGCAGGCCGGCGCCGGCGAAAGACGCAAGCACGAGCAACAGGTTGCCGTTGACGATCAGGTTCGCGAGTTTGTCCTGTTCGGACACCATTTCCTCGGCGGGAGCGATGTCACGCGGCTGATCCGTCGCGCTGGCCGATGGCAGGTCGACGATCCATTCAGTCGTCTCTGGCGGGTAACAAATACTGTCTGTCTTGCAGCCCTGGTAGTCGAGGACCAGCGGCAGCGACCCGGCCGACGGCGTCGAGCGCGACAGCGGCACGTCAATGACGACGGACGAATAGAACACCTGCGTCTCGCCGAAGTGCTCGTCCCAGGTCGTCGTGCCGGCCGGCATCGTCGCCGATCCCACCGCGGCGGCATCGCCGGAAGACGTAATCTTCAGGCTGTCGCGATACAGGTAATAACCGTCTTCGATCGTCCATTCGACGCGCAGGTTGAACGGGTCGACGACGTCCACACGCGGCCGGAACGCTTCCTCGGGCGGCAGCGGATCGTCGGCTCCGGCGGCGGTTCCCGACATCAGGCGCGCGAGCGGGCTCGACTTGCCGGGCGCTGCGTTGTCCGCCAGCGTCACCGTCGCGGTCCAGGTCTGCGGCGGATAACACAGGCCGATGTCCGCGCAACCCTGAGACTTCAGCTCCAGTTCCAGATCGGTCGCACCCGCCGGGCGCGAGACGATCGGAATACGAACCTCGGCGGAATTGCGATAAATATGCATATCGCCGAAGAATTCGTCGGTATACGGCTTGCCCTTGGGCAGGCGCGCATCGCCCAGCGTCACGTCGGCGCTGCGGCTCGCATAGCGCATGCGTTCCTTATAGAGGTAGTGCCCGGGCTCGATGTCCCACTGCACGATGACTTCTTCGCCGCTGACGCTGACTTCATACCGGAACGCTTGTTCGGGCCGCAGGATGTCCTGTTTGGCCATTGCGCTCGTCGCGGACAGCAGCGCGACGAGCAGCGTAAATATCGCGAAACGTTTCATCACGCGACCGACTCCTCGATCCATGCGAGGTAGGGTTGCGATCCCATAACGATGGGCAGCGCGATGATTTCCGGCACGTCGGCCGGGTGCAGCGCCCGGATCGATTTCTCGAGTTCGCCGAAGTGCCGCGCCGCCGTCTTGATCACCAGTAACACCTCGTCGTCGTGTTCGACCCGGCCCTCCCAGCGATACATCGACGCGACGCCGGGCACGCGGTTCACACAAGCCGCGAGTTGCTGTTCGAGCAGTGCGGTGGAAATCGTTTCGGCATGGCCCGCATTCGGGCAGGTGCACAGGACGACCAGGTGATCAGTATTCATCTCAATTCGGACTCAGCGCCAATTCAAGACCCGGGCCAAATCAGACCGGGCAACCGGGGTGAGGGTTCCCGGGACAACACGCGGGAAGGATAGCCTCGGCACAGGGCCCTGTCATGGGCACGGTACTCATTATAAGGGGCAGGAACGCCGTCGATGCTGTATTGCAAAATTACCCCGGTTCGTCCCGCAGCCCCTTGAAATCGGCAAATCCGCCGCTATGATTAGCACTCCTTTCGGGCGAGTGCTAACAAGCACTAGGCCCAATCAGGCTCAAGAACACAAACCAGGAGGTTTTTTACCATGAAGATCAGACCGCTTCATGACCGGGTCATTATTCGCCGGATGGAAGAAGAACGTAAGTCCCCGGGCGGCATCGTCATTCCCGACAGTGCCACCGAGAAGCCGATCAAGGGCGAAGTTATCGCCGTTGGCAACGGCAAGATACTGGATTCGGGCGAAGTCCGTGCGCTGGACCTGAAGGCAGGCGACCAGGTGCTGTTCGGCAAGTACAGCGGCACCGAGGTCAAGGTTGAAGGTGAAGAGCTGCTCGTCATGAAAGAAGACGAGATCATGGCCGTCATCGAATCCTGAGCCACTCGATTTAATTTTCGACCTGAGAATTCAGACCCAAGAAATTAGACCCAAGAAATTAGACCCAAGAAATTAGACACTATGGAGAGCAGATAAATGGCTGCGAAAGAAGTCAAGTTTAGCGACGAAGCGCGTCAGCGCATGTTCGCTGGCGTGAACATCCTGGCGAATGCCGTCAAGGTCACGCTGGGCCCCAAAGGCCGCAACGTCATCCTCGACAAGAGCTTCGGCGCCCCGACCGTCACGAAAGACGGCGTCTCGGTGGCGAAAGAAATCGAGCTCGAAGACAAGTTTGAGAACATGGGCGCGCAGATGGTCAAGGAAGTGGCATCGCACACGTCCGACATCGCCGGTGACGGCACGACCACGGCGACCGTCCTGGCACAGGCCGTATTGCGCGAAGGACTGAAGTCCGTTGCCGCCGGCATGAACCCGATGGACCTGAAGCGTGGCATCGACAAAGCTTCCATTAAGGTCGTCGAGGCGCTCGGCGCGCTGTCGAAGCCCTGTGCAGACGCCAAGGCGATCGCGCAGGTCGGCACGATTTCGGCCAACTCGGACGAGCATGTCGGCGAGATCATCGCTGATGCGATGGGCAAGGTCGGCAAGGAAGGCGTCATCACGGTCGAGGAAGGCTCGGGCCTCGAGAACGAGCTGGACGTCGTCGAAGGCATGCAGTTCGATCGCGGTTACCTGTCGCCGTACTTCATCAACTCTGCCGACACGCAGAGCGTCGAGCTGGATGATCCCTATATCCTGCTTTACGACAAGAAGATCTCGAACATCCGTGATCTGCTGCCGCTGCTGGAAGGCGTCGCCAAGTCTGGTAAGCCGCTGCTGATTATCGCGGAAGACATCGAAGGCGAGGCCCTCGCGACGCTGGTCGTCAATAACATCCGCGGTATCGTCAAGGTTGCAGGCGTCAAGGCGCCGGGCTTCGGCGATCGCCGTAAGGCCATGCTGCAGGATATCGCGATCCTGACCGGCGGCCAGGTGATCGCAGAGGAAGTCGGCCTGAGCCTCGAGAAGGCGACACTGGATGATCTCGGCCATGCCAAGAAGATCCAGATCACCAAGGAAAACTCGACGATCATCGATGGCGCCGGCACCGCTAAAGAGATCAAGGCGCGTGTCGACCAGATCCAGAAGGAGATCGACGATTCTTCCTCTGACTACGATCGCGAGAAGCTCCAGGAGCGTGTCGCCAAGCTGTCCGGCGGTGTTGCCGTGATCAAGGTTGGCGCTGCCACCGAGATCGAGATGAAAGAGAAGAAGGCACGCGTCGAAGACGCGCTGCACGCGACCCGCGCCGCCGTCGAAGAAGGTGTCGTCCCGGGTGGCGGTGTCGCCCTGATTCGCGCCAGTTCCGTGCTGGACGGCTTCGAGGGTGCCAACGACGATCAGAACGTCGGCATTCACATCCTGCGTCGCGCGCTCGAGGAGCCGCTGCGCCAGATCGTGATCAACGCCGGTGAAGACGGTTCGGTCATCCTGAACAAGGTAAAAGAAGGCAAGGGCGACTTTGGCTACGACGCCTCGACGGGTGAATACGGCAAGCTGATCGGTCTCGGCATCATCGACCCGACCAAGGTCACGCGCGCGGCGCTGCAAAATGCTGCGTCGGTTTCGGGCCTGCTGTTGACCACGGAAGCGATGGTCTCGGAAGCGCCGAGGGACGAGCCTGCTGGCCCGCCGATGCCTGACATGGGCGGCATGGGCGGCATGATGTAAATCAACATCATTCGTCCTGGAGTCATAGCTCCGGCGAAAAGCCCCGCCCTCTCGGCGGGGCTTTTTTT
>JBLYYV010000046.1:0-3536 GCA_048550095.1 Gammaproteobacteria bacterium | reverse complement strand
TCACTGCTGGTTCTGGACGGCAACCAGGCCATGCCGACCTGGCTGTTCTTCACCTATCTGCTCCACACGATGGGTGAACTGGCGCTGAGTCCCGTCGGCCTCAGCGCGACGACGAAGCTCGCGCCGCATCGATTCGTCGGCCAGATGATGGGCGTCTGGTTCCTGGGCGCGTCGCTCGGCAATATTCTGGCCGGACTGCTCGCGGGCGAGTTCAGCGGCGACACCGTCAGCGAATTCCCCGACCTGTACCTGCAAATCGTGCTGACCCTGTCGGGTTCCGCACTGCTGCTGCTCGTGTTTTCGAAACCGATCCGCAAGCTGATGGGGGACGCCCACTAGGACAGGCTGGTCGGCTGGCACTACAATTCGTCAGCCCGATGGAGAAACATGGCGTCGAGTCGTCAAAACGAATTCGCCACGGCACGATCGAAAGTCGATAAAGAATCAAGGAGAAAAATATGCCGACTTACCTGATAGCGGTCTGCGAAGTGACCAACCCGAATGAGAACTTCAAGAAGTACGCGGCCGAGTCGGCCAAGCTCATCGCCGCGCACGGGGGGAAATACGTCCTGCGCGGGCCCGCCGCCAAACTGGTCAAGGGTGAGGCGCTGCAGGGCAAGGTCGTGATCATGACTGAATGGACGTCGCTGGAGCACCTCGAGGGTTTTCTGAATGACGAGACCTATGTCAACGATGTCGCGCCGCTGCGCGAGGGCACCGGCAACTATGAAATCGCGGCTTATGAGTCGTTGCCCCCCAGCTGATCGAGAACGCCGTTATGGATAGACCAACGATCGTCGTCGTCAATGGTTCGGCGGACGAAGGCTACTGGGCCGTCTACTACCTGCTCAAGACGGGTCGGTTTCGCGTGCGGACGACCGTGCGCCGCCTGGAGAGCGACCGCGTGGAGCGGCTGCGCAAACTCGACTTCGACGGCAACCGCTGCGAAGTCGTCAAGGCCGCGACCGAAAACGAGGCTGAGCTGCGCAAGGCCTTCGAAGGCGCGCATGGAATCTACGGCACGACCATCTACAACATCTATGCCAGGAAGTATCGACACGAGAATCCCGAGGAACTGGCCCAGGGTCACGCGTTGATCGCAGCCGCCAAGGTATGCTCGACGCTCAAGCATTTCCTCTGGCAGACGATGACCCGCTTCGACCGGCCACCCGAAGAGCTCGGCATCGAGGCGCCGATTCATTTTCGCACCAAATGGGAACTCGAAGAGGAGATCAAGGAGGCGGGACTACCGTGGACGTTTCTCCGCCAGCCCGCCTACATGCGCCAGGTCGCGTTCGGCATGCAGTTCAAGAATCGGCTCGTCTACCCGTACCCGCCGGAAACGCGACTGGCATTCGTCACCGAAGAAGACCTCGGCAAACTCGTCGCGGCGATCTTCATGGATCGTGACACACATCTGAATCGGGCGATCAACGGTGTCAGCGAGGTGCTGACGCCAATCGAGCTCGCGGCACGCGCTCACGCACTGAATCCGGATTTCAGCCCGAAGTACCGCAAGGCGACCTGGATCGAGAATGCATTTTTCGACTACGTGATCGTCGGCCTGAAACCGGCCTTCCGTTATCCGGCGCAGATCAACAAGAACCTGATGGCCGGTAACTGCTTTGCAATGCACGCCGAAGACAAGGCGGCCTGCGAGCGCCTTATCGACCCGCTGCAGCTGGCGACGCTGGAGGACTTCCTCCGGGAGCGGTTTGCCGGATCCGGCGGCGACGACCGGATGTAACGTTCAGCCCGACGAACCGGGATCCACGATCATGAAACTGGCCTGCGCGTCGGCCACCTCGGTGGAATCGTCGGTACGCGTGAGTTTGCCGGTCAGCATCGCAAGTTTGCCCTTGCGCTTCACGAGACGACCCTCGAGCGCCAGCGGAATTCCGACCGGCACCGGCTGGCGATAGCGAATCTCGCACTTGGCCGTATGGCCGCGGATGCCCTGCAGGAACAGCCAGTTGGCCATCACGTCGTCGAGCGCGCTGAACATGATCCCGCCGTGCAACATGGTGTCGTAACCGACATGGTTATCGCCCGGCGTGAACATCGCGCGGCAAACGTCGCGGTCCATTCTGAATTCGATCTGCAATCCCACCGGATTCGTGGGCCCGCAAACGAAACAGTTGTTCGCGTCCGGCCGCCCGCGCTCTTCGCTCAATGCTGTTCTCCCGCTTGTTTTGTTGCGCCCTGCCAAGCATCCTATCGCAAAATACCCCGACGCCGAGTCACGAAGGGCAAACGATGACCTACGACAACGAGAATATCTTCGCGAAGATTCTGCGCGGCGAGCTACCCGCGCATAGCGTCTACGAGAACGAGCACGCGCTCGCATTCATGGACGTCATGCCCCAGACCGACGGTCATACGCTGGTGCTGCCGAAGTATCCGGCCGAAAACCTGTTCGACCTCGATGCCGACGCCGCGCGCGAATTGATCGTCGCCGTCCAGCACGTCGCTCGCGGAGTACAAACAGCATTCGAACCGGACGGCATTCGCCTGCAGCAATTCAACGGCGAAGCGGCGGGCCAGACCGTGTTTCACATTCACATGCACATCGTTCCGATCTATGCCGGCAAACAGCCGGGCGGCCATGGACGCGGCATGGCACCGACGGAAGTACTCGAGAAACATGCGGCGATGCTGCGGGAGGCACTGGCATGAGAAGTTTCATTCTGACTTTTGTCGTCGGTTATGTGGTCGCGAGCATGATGAACTGGGGTATCGCGGAATTGTTGCTGAACGACTGGGCGGCGCCACAACTGGACGGGTTCATGCGGGCCGGCGAAGACGCCGCGAGCGGGACCAGCATCGCCAAGCTGACCCTGGGCTTCATGGTGCCGTTGCTGGTCATCGCCATTTTTCAGGAATTCATGGTCAAGCCGGCATCGTGGGCAGCACGGGCAACCCTGATAGCGGTACTCGTCAGCGCCGCCGCATTCTATGGCACGTACACGTTCATCTCGGGATACGGCAACGTGACTTTGTGGCCGTTGATGGGCTTCGCGGCGGCGGACACATTCTGCATGGTCGTCGGCGCGCTGGTGATCGGTTTCCTGCGGCAGTGGGAGAGCTCTCAGGGCCTTCAGGAATTGCCGCGGTAGAACTTCGCCTGCACCGGCTCGACCGTCGCCAGTCCTTCGGTGATGGCCGCGTCAACGCTGGCCATGAACTTGTCGATGCGTTCGTCGGTGTCGATGATCTCGACGACCACCGGCAGATCAACGGATAACTCCAGCACCTTCGCGGTGTGCACCTGGTTATGCACGCCGAACCCCTCCAGGCCGCGCAGCGCGGTCGCGCCGGCCAGGCCCTGGCGCCGCGATTCCTCGATGAGCCATTGATAAAGGGGTTGGCCCTCGTAGGTATCGAGTTCGCCGACGAAGATCCTCAGTAACTTGGCATCGGTATACTCGGCCATGAATCCGCTCCTCAGAGACTCCGGGCCGCGGCCATGCCGACGAATGCGGCGGCGAAGCCGAGCACGACCTGCAGCAATATATTGATGGCGGCTTTGATGAATT
>JBLYYV010000045.1:0-17947 GCA_048550095.1 Gammaproteobacteria bacterium | reverse complement strand
CTGGCTGGTGGCCGCTCTGCTTGCCTACACGCTGGCGGGCTTTTTTCTCGTACCGTGGGTGGCGCGCACCCAGATCGTCGAGCGCTTGCAGACGGCGTTGGCATTGCCGGTCGAACTGGAGGAGCTGCGTTTCAATCCGTGGTCGCTGCGCGCAGAGGCGCAAGGGTTCGCCGTCCGCGAGATCGACGACACACGGATCGTCGGCTTCGACCGGCTCGTCGTCAATCTGCAAGTCAGCAGTCTGTTTAGCCGGGCGCTGGTGTTGCGCGAGGTCACGCTGGAGCAGCCGTTCAATCGGTTAACGCGCCAGCCCGATGGCACGCTGAACGTCGCGCCACTGATCGATGCCTTAACGGGCGGCGACGCCGATCCGCCCGCCGCCGAGGACGAAGCCGGCAGCCTGCGGCTGTTGATCGGCGAGCTGAATATCGTTGACGGGCAAATCGACACTCGCGACGAGACGCTCGCGACGCCGTTCACCGCGATGGTCGGGCCGATCAACATCAACGTGAACGACCTGACGACCCTGCCCGATCGCGCCGGCCGGCAGCGCGTCTCCGTCGAGACCGCTCAGGGAACGCGCCTCGACTGGAGCGGTACGATCGAACTCGAACCGCTAATCAGCGAAGGATCCGTGACCGGGTCCGGCCCGTACCTGCCGCTGCTGTATCAATACTTTCAGGATCGGCTGAACTTCGAGCTGACCAAAGGCGCCGTCGAACTCGCATTCGACTATCGTCTGAGACTGGATCCGGCGACCGGCCTCTCGGCTGAGTTGAGCAACGCGAACACCACGCTGCGCGGCGCGACGATACAGATCAACGAGACCGCTGGCGACGCGACTCGATTCGTCACGCTGCCGGTCGTCAGTATGGTCAACGGCGCGGCGGCATGGCCCGAGCAGACCATGCACATCGATGCCCTCGAGATCGAAGACGCAGAGGTCGCGATCTGGCGCGATGCGAACGGCGTGTTGAATCTCCAGCGGTTACTCGTGACTGAAGGACCCGCGACCGAGTCGGCGACCGTCGAATCCGCTCCGCCGGACGATGCGGAGTCCGGCGTTGAAACCGACGCGATAACGGGTATATCAGCCGATGCTTCGTCAGATCGGTCCGCCAATGATGCGGACGATATGCAAACCGCGGACGACGCCACGTGGGATCTGGAGCTCGACGCATTGCGCGTCGATAACCTGACGCTGAGCTTTAGCGATCGTGGTCTAGCAGACGACAATGCCATCGTCGCCCGCAACGTCGCGCTCGGCGTCCAGAACCTTTCGAACCGGCCGGGGCAGGCCTCGCCGGTCGAGTTCGCATTCGCGCTCGACGGCGGTGGCGACGTCAAGTTGGCCGGGGAGGCGAGGATGCTGCCGGCGGTGGCGTTCCAGGCGCAGCTGGACGTGGCGGCGCTGTCGCTGGCCATCGCGCAGCCATGGCTGGCCGCGGCCGTGCCGGTCGCCGTCGAATCTGGACAACTGGATCTCGAGTTCGAATTGAGCAGCAACGAGGAGGACACGTTCACCGCCGACGGCAGCGTCGCGGTGCGGCAGCTGGTGGTCCGCGACACGTTGCACGATGAACAGCTGCTCGGCTGGCAAACCATGGCGATCGACCAGGTGTCGTTCAGCGCCGCCGGCCGGCGGCTGGCCTTATCGCAAGTCACATTCGAGGCACCGTACGCGCGCGTGCGCATCGAAGCGGACGAGACGACGAACTTCGAATCACTATTGTCTGGCGGCGGTCCTCAGGCTGCGCCGGCAGCAAAGGCGCCTCCGCCGGGCGAGCCGTTGGAGATCGCGGTTGGCAAAATCATCGTCGCGGATGGTTCCGTCGACTTCACCGATCTCGCATTACCGTTGCCGTTCGCGGCGAAGGTTGCCGAACTCGAGGGCGAGGTCACGACGGTGTCGACCGTCAGCGCCGAACCGACGCGCATCGGCCTGGCCGGCCGGGTGGGCGAGTATGGTCTCGCCGAGGTCGACGGCCGCGTGCTCGCGGGCAACCCGATCGCATTGACCGACGTCGACGTCCGTTTTCGCAATATCGCCATGCCCAAACTGTCGCCGTACACCGTGAAGTTCGCGGGGCGCGCCATCGACGCGGGTCGCATCGATCTCGATCTGGGTTACACCATCGAGCAGGGTCGCCTTAACGGCGAGAACAACATCGTCATCCGCGAACTGAAACTCGGCGACAAGGTCGATTCGAAAGATGCCGCCGACCTGCCGCTCGGTCTCGCCGTTGCGTTGCTGACCGGGCCGGACGGCACGATCGATCTCGATCTGCCCATAGCGGGGAACGTCGACGACCCGGAGTTTTCGGTCGGCAGTGTCGTCATGAAGGCGTTCGGCAACCTCATCGCGAAACTCGTCACGTCGCCGTTTCGACTGCTGGGCAGTCTTGTCGGCGCCGAATCCGATGATTTCGGCACGATCGAATTTCGTGCCGGCGAAGCCGAGCTGACGCCACCCGAACAGGAGAAACTGGCTCGCCTGGCCGAGGCCCTGGCGATGCGGCCCGCGCTGGGCCTGGTCATCGCCGGCGTATACACGCCCCAGGCCGACACCGCGGCGCTGAAACGCGCGCGTGTCGAGGCGGCGATCGATGCGCAGCTGCAATCCAAAGGCGCCGTCGACGATGACGAACCCGAGCTGCTGATGAAACGCCGGCGCAAGGCCGTCGAAGCACTGATCGGCACCGCCGCGCCCGACGTCGACCTCGCGGCCGAACGCGCCGCGCACCAGCGTCCGGAAGATGCGACCCAGCCCGAGGGACGCCAGGTGCTCGACGAACCGGCCTACGTCGCGTCGCTCGAAGCTCGTCTCATCGAGGCCGAGGAAATCACGAACGTCGATCTCGATGACCTGGCCACGACGCGTGCGCAGGCGGTCAGCCTCGCGCTCGGCGCCGGCGTCGAGCTGGATGCCTCGCGCGTCACGCTCGCCGAGTCATCGACCACCGAGGCGAACGAGTCCGGCTGGGTGCCGATGACGCTGGACGTGCAGTCGGGCGGTCGATAAAGAAAACTGCTTCGGCTTGCCGCGACAATCGAATCCGCGAAAATGCCCCGCACACTTGTCCAAATTCGACTTGTGTTAATCGCGCGAACAACGCGCAGAAAAACGCGCAGAAAAGTCTAAGAAAATTTTTACCTGACACCGTATCTGGTCGCGGCTTCACACGCTCTTGCGCAGGAACAATGCTATGCGGTGTAGACTACCTCGCGTCTCGATGGGGGAGTCAGTGCTTATGTTTCGCATCCAGTGGCATGCCGTTCGGTTTGCTGCCGCCTTGTCTGTTGCGGTCGCTGCCATCTTCGTTTTCTCGATCTATAACGAAGTCGACGATGCCGCGAGTGGTAGTACTTACATCGTTCAGTCGCGGAGTGTCGCGGCGGCGGAGGCCGCCGTGCAAAAAGTCGGCGGACGCGTCATCAGACGGCTCGACATCATCGACGCTGTCGGCGCGGAACTCGACACCGAACAATTCGCCGCGCTCAGTCGATATTCAGATTCGATCTCGATTCATGAGGATCGCGGCGTTCGGCTGAACTATGCGATCCCCGATTCGTATTTTCCGACGCTGGCCGGCGCCGCGGAGATTCATCCGCGTGGTATCACCGGCACTGGTGTTACGGTTGCAGTGTTGGACACCGGCATCTGGGCCGTGCCCGGTCTTGGCGAAACACCCGCCGGCGCCGACCGGATTCTCGCGCAGTACGACGTGCTATACGGCGACCTATACGCGGGCGGCAAGCCATCGATCAGCGCGTGGGATGACGACTCAGACTCGGACTACGACGATCGCGATTGGCAACCGCGCGGCATCGACGACTGGAACGGCCATGGCACGCACGTGACATCGATCATCGCCGGCAGTCGCATGACGCCGGGCGGTCGTTACCAGGGTGTGGCGCCGGGGGCGAATATCGTCGCCGTCAAGGCATTCGAGCCCGACGGTTCGGCGCGTTACATCGACGTGATCGCCGGTATCGACTGGATCGTCAGGAACAAGGAGCGCTACGCCATACGCATCCTGAACCTGTCATTCAGCGGCGATGCCGTAACGCGGTACTGGAAAGACCCGCTGAACCAGGCCGTCATGGCCGCGTGGCAGGCCGGCATCGTCGTCGTCGCGGCGGCGGGCAACGCGGGACCCGCGCCGATGACAATTGGCGTGCCGGGCAACGTGCCCTACATCATCACGGTTGGCGCGATGACCGACAATTTCACGCCAAACGACCCATACGATGACGCGCTTGCGACATGGTCGTCAGTCGGGCCGACCTTCGATGGTTTCATCAAACCCGATCTCGTCGCGCCGGGTGGACACATGCTCGGCATCATGCATCCGCAGAGCTCGATCGCGCTGAACTATCCGGAATACTTCGATGGCGATGGCGACTATTTCGTCATGTCCGGCACATCGCAGTCGGCGGCCGTCGTCAGCGGCGTCGCCGCGTTGCTGCTCGAAGTCTGGCCATCGCTCACGCCCGACCAGGTCAAGTGTCGGCTGGTTGCAACGGCGCGGAAGGCGACCAAGAAAGACGGTACGGTGGCGTATAGCATCTTTCAGCAGGGCGCGGGCATGGTCGACGCGCTGTACGCGATGAAGACCAGCGAACATGATTGTGCGAACCGGGGCATGAGCGTCTGGCGCGACCTGAATGGCCTTCAGCACTACGGCGGCTCGGCTCGTCAGGACGATAAGGGCTGGTTTTTCGTCAGACAACCGCTCGCAAAATCCCTTAGCGATAGCCTGATCGGCGATACGCGAGCGGAGTCCGTCAGCGATGGCTTTAGTTGGGACGGTTATGACCTGTGGCAGGACGGCGCGTTATGGCGGCGCGGTGCATTGTGGCGACGTGGCGTGCTCGCGGACGCCGACCTGTCCTGGAACGACGCCGAGCCGTGGCAGGACACATTCAACTGGCAGTACCAGATGCTGGACACCAGCGGCGGTTTATGGCGCCGCAGCCTCGATGACTACGTCAGGATCAACCGTTGGGTCGAACAGGAATAAATTTCCGCAAGCGATCGTTGTTTGCCTCGCTGGCCTGTTTCGTCGCGGCCGGTGCCATCGCCGTGCCGCCGAGTTTCGAGCATTTCGATCAGCGCGACGGTCTCAGCAACAACTCCGTCATGGGAATCCTGCAGGACACGCAGGGCTTCATGTGGTTCGCGACCGAGAACGGCCTGAATCGTTTCGATGGCTACGAATTTCGTCAATACCACGGCGACCGGCGTGATCCGGGCGCGCTTCCCGGCGACTGGATCTGGGAGATCGCTCAAGATGCCGCAGGCGATCTGTGGCTCGCCACCGAGGGTGGCGGCCTCGTGCGCTGGGAGCATCAGCGGGACCGATTCACCGCGTATCGAAGCGGACCGGACGGTTTGCCCAGCGACCTCGTACGCGCGGTCATGACGGATCCACGGGGAGTCGTGTGGGCGGGAACCCGCCAGGACGGGCTCGTGCGGCTCGATCCCGGCTCCGGGGCGATCACGCACTATCGCCATGAGTTCGATGATCCCGCCAGCCTCGGCAACGACATGATCTACGCGCTGCATGCCGGTCGCGACGGAGAAATATGGGTCGGCACCGACGCCGGCCTGGACCTGCTCGACTCCGATACCGGTGCGTTTACGCACTTTCGTCACGATCCGAACGACACCAGCACCCTCAGCAACGGCCGGGTCATCGATATCGAACAGGATCACACGGGCGCGCTGTGGATCGGTACGTTCGGTGGCGGCGTCAACCGACTCGACCCGGAAACCGGTGAGTTCGAGCGATACCGTCACGATCGGAATGACACGGCTTCCCTGAGCGCGAATATCGTACGTGTCGTGTTCGAAGACAGCCAACGCAGGCTGTGGGTCGGGACGGAAGACGGACTGAACGTTTTCGATCGTGACACCGAAACGTTCGAACGTTTTTATCATGACGACGCCGACCCGGCGAGCCTCGCCGACAGCGACGTGATGTCGATCTACGAGGACCGTGGCGGCAACCTGTGGTTCGGCACGCGCGCCGGCGGGGTCAGCAAATGGAATCCGCGCGCAGCGATGTTTGGCTTTTTCCGTGGCAACTGGCTCGAGTCGTCAGAGGTCACGTCGTTCGCGACTGAAGACGACGGCGTGTGGATCGGCACCATGGGCGCCGGCCTGAAATGGTTCGACCTGCAAACCGGTGAGGTTCGACACTATCGCCATGATCCGTCGACGCCCGGCGGCATCACCGACGATCTCGTGATGTCACTGCTGCGCGATCGCGACGGTTACCTGTGGATCGGCACGATGACCGGGGGGCTCAACCGGATGGATCCGGCTCGAGAGCACGTGACGGTGTTTCGTCACGACCCGAATGATGCCACGACGCTCGGCGCCGACGGCATCATGTCGATGATGCAGGATCAACAGGGCAAAATCTGGATCGGTACGTTCGGCGGCGGCGTCAGCCGCTACGATCCTGATCGCGGACGCTTCGAACGATTTGTCCACGACCCGAACAGGCCGGGCAGCCTGACCGGATCGCGCGCGACCTCGATCGTGCAGCATCCCAACGGCGACATCTGGATCGGCACGGATGGCGACGGCCTGAATCGCTTTAACGCAGATGATGGCACCTTCACGAATTTCAGATTCGATCGCAACGACTCCGGCAGCCTGAGTGGGAACGCCGTGTTCTCGATGCATATCGATGCGGCCGGTCGGTTGTGGGTTGGCACGGCGGGCCAGGGGCTCGACCGTGTCGAGTCGCCGGCCGCGGCGCCCGCGGACGTCCGCTTCGAGAACGTACCGCTGGTACGCGAGCACTCCGGGGACTCGATCTTCGGTATCCATTCGGACCGCGCGGGACGACTGTGGCTGAGCACGAACCAGGGTCTCGCTATATACGAACCGGAGGCCGGTACGCTGCGCGCGCTGCATCATGAAGACGGCATCCAGGGAGACGACTTCAACTTCGGCGCGCATCATCGCGCGGCAGACGGTCGCCTGTTCTTCGGCGGCACCCAGGGCTTTAACGCATTCGACCCGATGTCGATCGAACCGGACGAGCGGTCGATCCCGGTTGTGTTGACCGGTTTCGAGATTGCCAACCGGTCGGTCGCACGCGATCGACCGTATGAACTCCTGGACGCGATCGAGCTGGACTATCGCGACAAGGTCGCCACCTTCGAATTTGCCGGTCTGGATTTCGCGCATCCCCGGCGAATTCGCTACGCATACAAGTTGGATAACTTCGACTCGGACTGGAGCGAGATCGGCAACCGTCACCGCGTGACCTATACCAACTTGGATGCGGGTAACTACGTGTTACGCGTCAAGGCGGCAAACGGTGATGCATCGTTTTCGACGGTCGGCCTGACCCTGCCGATTCGCGTACGACCCGGGCCGTGGGCGACTGCATGGGCCTACGGCATCTATGCTGCGATCGCGCTGTTGTTGGGCGCCTTTGGCTGGTATCTGCATCAGCGTCGCCTCGAGCGCGGCGCGAACTATCGCGACGAACTCGAGCGCGAGGTCAGCGCGCGGACGCGTGAGATCGAGATCAAGAACGTCAGGCTCGAGGAACTGAGCCGCGCGAAGAGCGACTTCCTCGCCCGTATGAGTCATGAGATTCGTACGCCGCTGAACGGGGTCCTCGGCATGGCGGAACTTCTGACGGCGACGGCAAATCACGAAGACCGCCGGAGTTTTGCGAGCACGATGCGCAGCTCGGCCGAGTCGCTGATCGATATCATCAACGACGTGCTCGACGTGTCGAAGATCGAGGCCGGCAAGCTCGAGATCGCGCAGGTCGTCTTCGATCTCGGCGAATTGATCGACGGCACGCTCGCCATTCTCGACGCCGCCGCGCGGGACAAGGGGCTGGATCTGAGCTTCGATGCGTCGACCGACACGCGACGACTGGTCGTCGGTGATCCGTTGCGCCTGCGCCAGGTGCTGGTCAACCTGGTCGGCAACGCGATCAAGTTCACCGACGAGGGCGAGGTGCTCGTGCGCTGTGTCGAGCAGCCGGCGGGAGGCGACGCGATCGGCTTTCGCTTCGAGGTCAGTGATACGGGTATCGGCATCTCTGCAGACAAGCAGGAGCAGATTTTCGATGCGTTCACGCAGGAGGATGACACGACCATGCGCCGATATGGTGGCACGGGCCTCGGGCTCGCCATCAGTCGGCAACTCGTCGAGCTGATGGGCGGCGAGATCGGCGTGCACAGTGCCCTCGGTGAAGGCGCGACCTTCTGGTTCACGTTGCTATGCGCACCGGCGCCCGCCGGTTTCCCTGCCGTCGACGCGGCGGAGCTGGATGCGACGCGCTACCGCATGGGCGAACAGACCGTGAACGGCGAGTTGTCCGGGCTGACCGGCCGCGTGCTACTCGTCGAGGATACGCGCGTCAACCAGGCGGTGGTCGCGGCGATGCTGCGCCGGCTGGGATGTACCGCCGATGTCGTCGCCGACGGTGCCGCTGCCATCGACAAGGTTCGTGCGGCGACCTTCGACCTGATTCTGATGGACAGTCACATGCCGATCCTCGACGGCATGCGCGCCACGCAGGCAATTCGAGCACAGGAAGCGGACGGAACCCGCGTGCCGATCGTCGCGCTGACGGCCGACGTGCGCGCCGATCATCTCGAACGGTGCCTGGCAGCGGGTATGAACGCGTGCCTGACCAAGCCGTTCACGCTGAAGGAGTTGCACACCGTCCTCGCGCACTGGATGAAGAAAAATGGCAACGGCGTAGCGCCCGCGCCCGAGGTATCCGTGCCGGAATGGCCAGCGACGTCGACGGTCATCAACCTCGAACGCCTGCGCGCCGTGTTCCCGCCGGGAGAAGAGGACGGCATACGCGAGGTCGTCACGGCATTCCTCGAGGATTCGGCGGAGCTGGTCGACGCAATCGACGCGGCGCTCGACCGGGGGGAAGCCGAACTCGTCCGGACCTCCGGCCACGCGCTCAAGTCAAACAGCGGCGAGGTCGGCGCCGAGGCACTGGTGAATATTTGCCGGGCGCTCGAACAAGCGGCGGCCGGCGGCGACCTCGACGAGGCCCGCGCTCAATACAAAGCATTGCAGCGTCTGTATCCCGATGTCGTCGCGGCGCTGGAGGCTGAGTTGCGAAAGGGATCGAACACCCGGACCTGATCACGCGCAATACGACGACGGCGCCCGTCACGGGGCTCCATTGCCCGGCTATGTGAACCGGAATCGTGTCCCTCGTCCTTGGCCCGGGGCGCCTTGGATGACACAATCCGTCGGCATCCCTGATTTCCACAAGGAGTTCGCGACATGGCTAAGACGAGATCCCTCATTTGCCTGATGATTTTCGGCCTGCTGGCGTCTGGCCCCGCCATGGCAGTCAAAGGCGGTTTCTACCTCGGCGGCAGCGTGGGCGGCGCGACCACCGAGCTCAGCGAAAGCGGCGTCACGTTCGATGAGAACGACACCGCGTGGAAGCTATTCGCCGGCTATCACTTCCTGCAGTTCTTCGCTGTGGAAGCGGCCTATCGCGACTTCGGTTCTCCCAATGACAATATCCAGGGCAGCGACGTCAAGGTTTCGTCCAGTGCATTCGACGTCGCCGGCCTCGTCGGAGTTCCGATCGGTCCGGTCTACATGTTCATGAAGCTGGGCCTGGCCCAGTGGGACGCTGACGTGACGGTCGACGGCACCAAGATTTCCGACGACGGCACCGACATCGAAGGCGGCATCGGCCTCTCGGTCGACGTCGTCAAGATTCAGCTGCGCGGCGAGATCGAATACCTCGATGCCGGCGACGGCGTGTTGATGTATACCGTCGGCGCCGCCTGGCGTTTCTAGTCGACGTCGTTCGGTCATCTCCATTATCGAACCCTCGCTCAAATCGAAGCGCTTTACGTGCCCGCGTTGCAACGAAGAAGCGGACCATGTCTGGCTGAACGTCTACGCCGCGCCGGTCAGTAATCCGGAAGGACTCCCGTTGCGGATTGAAGGCGAGGGCCTGCGTCAGCTGAGTGAGAACCCGCAATTTCCGCCGGCAGTGCGCGAACAGAAAGTCGCCTACTGGAACAAGGTGAATGGCGGCGAAGTCTTCCTCGATCGTTGGGTGCCGGTACAGACGGACCTGTTCGTCGCCGGCATGGAGCTGAGCGTGTGTCGTGCGTGCGAGGGCCTTGCCGTATGGCTCGGCGGCAAGCGATTCGCAGGCGCCGACTAGTCGGCACTGGCAGCGCAAGGAGCGTATCGACGATGAAAAAGCTGAAGAACGAAAAGGAACTCGTCAAGAAGGCCATCGATCTCGGCATGGCATACGGCGTGAAACGCGGCGCTGTTGAGTGGGAGGCCACCGATTCGGCTAACGACAAGCTCGAATACATCTACCGGCTGCTGGTTCACGACAAGCTGATCACGCCGATCCCGGAAGACCAGGTGTCGCAAAAAGCCATTCGTCACAAGCTGGCGATCTGGGCCTCGAAGAACTAATGCGCGATTAGCTGTATTCGTTAGTCGTCCGCCCTCCGAATATTGCCCGCCAGGAAATCGCGCACGTCGAATAAAGATGAGGCTGCCACGCTCGCCGTGGCAATATCAGTTCGGTGTCGAATACCTCAACAAGGCCGCCGCCGCAGACCCTCGTCGGGGTATTGCGTTACCTTGGGCCCGGTATGATCCTCGCCGCCGGCCTGGTCGGTTCCGGCGAGCTCATTGCGACGACGAAAGCCGGTGCACAGGCCGGCATCACGCTGCTGTGGGTGATCGTGCTCGGCTGCGTGATCAAGGTATTCACGCAGATCGAGCTCGGACGCTATACGGTCAGCGAGGGCGTGACGACGCTGTGGGCGATCAACCGCTTGCCCGGACCGCGTTTCGGCGCGCACTGGATCATCTGGCTCTGGCTCATCATGATGGCGACGACCTACGGAATGCTCGGCGGTATTCTCGGCGGCGTCGCGCAGGCAATGGCGATGATCATGCCGCTGACGGGCGACTATGCGCTCGCGCTGCAGACGCAGGACGCCCCGCTCGACGATGCGGTCGACACGCGCATCTGGGCGGCGATCGTCGCGTTCGGCACGTCCCTGCTGTTGTTCTTCGGCCGCTATCGATTGCTGGAGCTTATCTGCATCGGCATGGTGTTCTGCTTCACGGTGATCACCGTCGGCAACGCAATCGCATTGCAGACGACGGACTACGCGATCCCCTTGTCCGACATTCTCGATGGTCTGAGCTTTGGCGTTCCCGACGATCCGGCCGCGTGGCTGCCGGCGCTGGCGGCATTCGGGATCATCGGTGTGGGCGGCACTGACCTGATCGTCTATCCGTATTGGTGCCTGCAGCGCGGCTACGCGGACTTCATCGGCAAGCGTTCCGCGGATCCCGCCTGGGCGGAGCGCGCGCGCGGCTGGCTGCGCGTCATGAAGATCGACGCACTCGTCGCGATGTGCGCATACACGTTCTCCACCGTGGCGTTCTATTACATCGGGGCCGCGGTGCTAAACCGGGAAGGCGCCGACCCTGACGGCATGCGCTTCATCAATACGCTGGCCGGCGCGTATGTGCCGGTCTTCGGTGCCTACGCGAAAGCCCTGTTCCTGGCCGGCGCGCTGGCCGTGCTCTACTCGACGTTTATGGTCGCGAACGCCGGTTCCGCGCACCTGTTCGCGGACTGCCTGACGATCTTCGGCGCGCTGCCGGATGATGACGAAGCGCGCAGACGCGCCGCGCCATTTCTCGCGTTCGCGCTGCCGCTGGTCGTGCTGCTGATCTTTTTGACCGGCTGGAACCCGGTGCGCATGATCCTCGTCGGCGGGCTCGTGCAATCGCTGATCCTGCCGATCGTCGGCGGCGTCGCGCTGGTCTTTCGGTTCCGTCTCGTCGATCAACGCCTCCGGCCCGGGAAACTCTGGGACGCGGCGTTGCTGCTATCCTGCCTGAGTCTGCTCGCGGTCGGGATGTTTAGCGCGTCGCGAATACTCTTTTAACGAGGTCATCCAGTCGAGGTCACTATATGCCATCCGAAGCTCAGGACAAACGCGACGTCGTCGCCCTGGTGCACCGCATCTTCGACTCCTATCTGAAGTTCGACCCGGAACTGCTGGAGCAATGCGACGCGCCCGAGTGCACGATCTGGGATCTGTTCGAGCCGGATCTCGTGCGCGGCGGCCCCAAGGCGCGGGCCGAGTTTAGAAAGAAGGACATGACCGAGTCGCAGCAGCGCGGCCCGTTGACGATTGATATCGAGGAGCCGGTCGTCGACGTCTGGGGAGACTTCGCAGTGGCGCGTTACTACCTAGATTACGAATTCCAGCCGCCGGGTGCGCTCAAGGGGCGGGTACGGATCACGACGGTGGCGCGTCGCATCGACGGCGAGTGGCGGCGCGTCCATCACCAGGAGGGTGCCGTCCCTTCCGGCCGTCCACCCCGCTAACTGTGTTCGGATAACGTCGCCGCGTTCTCGGCCAGGAACGCAACGACCGCCGCGTCGTATTCGTCGAGGCACGCCTTACAAAACTCATCGTCTTGCAGCGCCTGCCACCACGTCGCGAGACGCCCGTCCTCGGTCGGATCGGGGATCGACGCGAACGCCGGGAAGATCATGTTCTTCAGCAGCTGTATATAGGGCCCGAGCGCACAGTCACCGAGCGTCGGCACGGCGCCGACGCAGAACGGCCCCGGCCCCATGTAAAACGCCAGTGACCGGAACGCCTTCTCCAGCACACCGGCGATGCGCTCGACTTCGGCCGCATCGCGCACGGCCGGATCCAGGTGCGGCAACAGCGGACGAAAATTCGGCGAGATGTACAGGTCCGTGATGCGCGCGACGAGCCGGCTGGTCGTGCGGCCGCGCACATCGCGTGGCAAGCCGGACGGGTCGGGATACGCGTCCTCGAGGTACTCGCAGATGACCTCGGACTCGGGAATCATCTCGCCGTCGACGATCAGCCCCGGTACCTTGCCGAGCGGATTGAGCGCGTGATACTCCGCGGAGCGCGGATTGTCGCCGGGCACCGGCGGCCAGTCGAACGGTATGCCCTTCAGGCGCGCGAACATGACGACGCGCGTGACGTAGGGGGAGGCCGCTGCACCGATGAGTTGCATCTTCTCGTCGTCAATCGATGCGGCCGGCGCCGACGAAACGATCGCGATAGTGTGCTTGTTGCAGGCTTTGTATGGACACGTTTCCCCCGGTCGAAGGCGCATGCACGAACCGCTGATCGCCGAGGTAAATGCCGACGTGTGAGACCTTGCGACTATAGCGGAAGAACAGCAGGTCTCCCGGTCGCGCGTCATCGATGCGGACAGGCGTTGCGGCGCTGAACTGCTGCGCCGACGTTCGCGGCACCTTGACGCCTGCGGACTGGTACGAGTAATACACCAGTCCGCTGCAATCGAACGCATTCGGCCCATGCGCGCCGTAACGATATGGCGACCCGACGAGCGAGGTCGCGGTGTCGACGACGGCCTGACCGACACCGTCCGCGCTATAGTGGTTGGATTCAGGCCAGGGCTGCGGGGTCGCCTCGTTCCAGGAACAACCGCTCAGCGCCGCACCGGCCAGCACCGCCAGGCACAAATTGTGTGCCGATCTGATCATGTTCATTTGCGACAAGCTGTTGAATCGATCACCCAATAGTAAACCCGGCTCCATCCACATGGAATTTCACGAGGCCGGCAGCCGCGCCTTCAGTTCGGCGACCTCGGATTCGAGCTTGCTGACTCTTCGTTCCAGCTCGCTCACATCGGCAGGCTTGGTGCTCTCTCGTTTCGTCGCGGCCTTCGCAGTGCTCTCGAGTGCCGCAACATCAACGGGCCCGGAAAACAGATGCATGTACTCGGCATCCCTGCGCCCGGGCGTGCGCGGTAGCTTCACGACGAGCGGACCGGTCTGCCACTCGATCAACGCCGTCAGCACATCCTCGACCGCCGCGTTGTCGGCAAAGGTATGCAGACGCCCGCTCCGCGCCCTGAGTTCTCCGGGCGTCTGGGCACCGCGCAGCAACAGCAGGCAGACAACGGCGAACTGTGCCGGATCGAACTGATAGTCGGCAAGCTGCGTGTTGCAGAATCGCTGCAGGTACTTCTCCAATCCGGTCTTGAAATTTTCTTCCACACGCACGAGGTGCTGGTCTCGCAGGCCGTGGGCCGTGCGCTGCACCTCCGTTTTGTCCAGTGACATGACGGGATCGCGGCTGGACTTCTGATTACAGGCATTGGTCAGGGAGTTCAGGGTCAATGGATACTGATCCGGCGTGACGACCGATTTCTCCATCAGGCAGCCGATCACGCGGGCTTCGTTGGCGGCGAGCTTCAGCAGCACTGTCGCGTCCTCAATAAGTGGCGAACGTCGACCTTAACTGATTGGCGCTGGCGTGAGGAGTGAAGGTGGCAGATCGCCATTCCGGTCGACACTCGCGCGGCTGACAATCAGACCCGGTGGCTTGGTCATGTTTGTTAGGATCGGGGTATATACGATATCCAGGATGAGCATGCATTCGAAAACGGTAAGCAAACCAATTGCCGTTCGTGAGCTGGCGGCGGTGGTCGTGTGCGGCCTGTTGGCTGCGTCATGTTCGGCTTCGCCGAGCTATAACGCTGCCATTACCCTGGCGGGCCAGGTCGAAGATGAAGACGGCAATCCGCTCGAAGGCGTAAGCCTGAGCATCAACAAGAGCCGTGTCAGTCTGATGGAGGAGTCATTCCTCGCCTCGGATGACAGTAATACCGTACTGGCGGATGGCCGGTTTCGAGTCAGCTGCAGAAAGTGCTCCGGCGTGCGCCTGCACTTCGACAAGGCCGGCTATTACTCCGAAACCAAGGATTTTCACGTCGAGAAAGTCGCGCAACCGGGCAGTCGCATGAACCCCGAGGTGGCAGAAGATCTCGTTCGTACGGACTTGCGAATCGTCCTGCGCAGCGCGAAGAACAAAGTGAAGCTGGTCAGGTACCGCGGTTTTCTGCGCTCCGCGGCCACGGGTCCCGTTACCGTACTGCCGCTGCGCCTGGACTTGGGGACGCGCGGTGTAGAGCCGGAACGCCTGACGCGCCCGCCGGACGGCGACGCGCAGTATTTGCCCGGCCACGTGACCCTGGTGGCCGCGCTGACCGATGCCGGCGAGCTCGCCGAGCATCCGTATCCCGAACGTCCGGGCGCCCAGTTACGCGTACCGGCGGCGCCCGTCATCGACTTCAGTGCCGCAGGCGGGGGCGTGATCCTGGATCAGCATGGGGGGCCGAACAAGCAGGTTGTCTATCGAACCATGCGAACCGCGCCGGCGGACGGATACCAGGACACGATTTCCATTGCGACGGCGGATCGGTCTGGGGATTTCTATTTCTACTGTCGTATCGGGGATCTATATGGCAAAGGCGTCATCGGTTTGCCGACCTTCGATCATGTCGACGGCCAGGAGGTCGTCCAGGCTTATATCGAAATCAGGCTCAATCCGGACGGCAGCCGCAACGTCGAAACGGCGAAGTAGAAAAGATTAACCGGCGGCTTTTTTTTTTGGAATCAGGCGGGCTGCAGCGGCCAGAAGATCGGCAGCAGGACCATCACCGCGACGAAGACGATGAGCGTCAGCGGCCCACCGAGCTTGATGTAATCCGAGAAACGATAGCCGCCCGGCCCCATGATCAGGATGTTGGCGGGGTGGGATATCGGGCTCGTGAAACTCGCCGACGCGGCCATCGCGACGGCCATCATCGCCGTCTGTGGTGCGATGCCGAGGTCGGTGCATGCGGAGATCACGATCGGCGCCATCAGCACGACGAGGGCCGCGGTCGGGATGACCATCGTCGCCGCCGCGGTCACGACATAGAGGCCCGCGATCACGGTCCAGGGCCCGCCGCCGCCGAGGGACCGCATCGCTGCGCCGGCCAGGTACTCGGCGGTACCCGACTGCTGCATCGCTATGCCGAGCGGCAACATCCCGGCGATCAGGAACACGGCGCGCCAGTCGATCGCGCGATACGCCTGCTCCATGTTGAGGCAGCCGGTCAGGACCATCAGCGTGGCGCCCAGAATCGCGGCGCTGGCGATGGGCAGCCAGCCACTCACCGCCGCGATGACCACCCCGAGCATGATCGCCGCCGCGAGCGGTGCGCGGCGCGTATCCGTCTCCGGCGCCACGATGGGTGTCATGACCAGCAGTTCCGGGTCGTCATTGAGCAGGGCGAGTTGCTGATGAGGGCCGATCAGCAACAGCGCATCGCCAAACTGCAGCGTCTGGCGAGACAACTCGTCGCGGAATACTTTGCCCTCACGCATGATCGCTCCGACTTCCAATCCGTGGCGCTCGCGAAAGTTGATCTCGGCCACCGATTGACCGACCAGGCTGGAGCGCGGGGGCAGCGCCACTTCGACCGCCGCCAGTCGATCGGCCTCGAATACATTCAGGTTCGGTGAGATCGCATCCTCGATCATGAGTTGCTGCAGGCCGCGCAGCCCGTCGAGGTCCTTGGGCTGGCCCTGCAGCAGGAGCAGATCGCCGGCCCGGATTGCCTCGTACGGTTCCGGCATGATGACGAGTTCGCCGTCCCGAAACGTCGCAAGCACCGGCAGATCGAAAGCGCTGCCGAGGCGGCTGTCGCCGAAAGCGGTGCCGCTCAGTGCCGAGTCGTGCGGCACCCGCGCGACGAATGTGTGATCGTGCAGATCGTAGTCCGCGATGAGCCGGTCGTCGGGCGTGGTGCTGATCGCGGCGAATTCGTCGACGCCGGCGAGTGATTCGATCGCCGCGGGGCTACCCTGCAGCAGCAGCCGGTCGCCGGCGCGCAGCGGAGTCCGCGCGAGATTGCGGCGCGTGATCTTGTGCGGGCGTCGCACGGCACGCACTTCGGTGCCGAACCGCTGGCGGAAACCCGCATCGCCCACTGTCTGCGTGACCAGGTCCGAGTCGTCGGCCACGGTGACTTCCGCGAGGTGCGTGCGCGCGGCGATCATCTCCTGCAGAACCGTCGATTCGCGTTCGACGACCAGTTCACTCAAGTGACGCATCCGCTCGAACCGATCGATACGGCCCTGGACGAGCAGCTTGTCGCCGGGCTGGAGGCGCGTCGTGCGTGGCGGCAATGTCTCGATGCGGTCTCCGCGCTCGAGCGCAATGACGGTCAGTCCGGCCACCGCGCCGAGCCGGCTCTTGGCGAGCGTCTTGCCGACGAGTAGCGACTGGTTCGGTACCCGCATGCCGAACAGTCCCTGCTGTAACCCGTAACGTGCACGCAGACTGTGTTGGCTCAGCTGCATGGGCTGGGCGCCGCGGGCAGACTTCGGCAGCAGGCGTCGCCCGAAGAACGCCGTAAACGTGATGCCCACCAGGGCCGCACCGGCGCCGACGGGCGCGTAGTCGAACAGGCCGAACGGTGTATAGCCATACTGATCCAGAGCCGCGCTGATGAGCAGGTTGGGCGGCGTGCCGAACAGGGTGGTCAGGCCACCGAGCAGCGTACCGAAGGCCATGGGCATCAGGATGCGCGACGGCGATACCTGCGAGCGGCGGCAGATGTCCATGACGACCGGCAGCATCAGGGCGGCGACGCCGATATTGCTCATGAAGAAAGACAAGCCGCCGGCCGTGAGCATGACGACGATGACGAGTGTCGACTCCCGCGTCCCCGCGATGCTCATGACCTGGCGGCCCAGCAGTTCGGCGATTCCCGTACGCGTGAGTCCCGCACTCAATATGAACATGGCCCACACGGTAATGACGGCGGCATTGCCGAAGCCGGAGACGGCCTGGTTCGGCGAGACCAGACCCGTGGCGGCCAGCATCGCCAGCACGAGCAACGCGACCAGATCCATGCGGATCACTTCGGTCACGAACAGGACCAGTGCGACGCCGAGAATCAACAGGACGAGGGCGATGTCGATTGTCACCGGAATGGAGAGCCTTCGATGCTGGGTAGCGATGGCGAATTCCATCGCTGTTTCTATCTCGACATTTTGCAGAGATTTGCGAAACG
>JBLYYV010000044.1:0-6770 GCA_048550095.1 Gammaproteobacteria bacterium | reverse complement strand
GCCCGGCTATACCCTGAAGCAGGCGGACGCGACCGGCTGGATGGCGATGTTCGCGCTGCACATGACGGTGATGGCGCTCGAACTCGCGGTCGCAGATCGTAACTACGAAGACATCGCGATCCAGAGTTACGAGCAGTTCCTCGCCATCGCGAACGCGATCGCCGGCGGCGACGACCACGGCGTGTCGCTCTGGAACGACGAGGCCGGCTTCTTCACCGACGTGCTGGTCACGCCGGAAGGGACGACCCACCGTATCGACGTGTACTCGTGGGTCGGCCTGATCCCGTTGTTTGCGTGCGAGGTCATCGACCAGAGAATGCTGGCCAATACGCCGCGCTTCCGCGAGCTGCTGTTGAAGCACAAGAAGGGCCTGTTTCGCGGCCACGAGATCTGCGCGTGTCCGAACTGGGAGAACGAGCGCGGCGAGCACCTGCTGGCGCTGGTCGACGAGAAGATGCTCCCGCGCATCCTCGCGCACCTGTTGTCGGAAGACGAGTTCTTGTCGCGCTATGGCGTGCGCGGCGTCAGCCGGATTCATGCCGAGGTCCAGAACCTGGGCCACCTGCCGGGCGTCGGCGATGTGACGATCGAGTACGTGCCCGGCGAGTCGACGTCAGCGATGTTCGGCGGCAACTCGAACTGGCGCGGACCGGTGTGGATGCCGACCAACTACACGCTCATACAGGCGCTCGAAAAATACCATCGCTACCTCGGCGACGACTTCCGCGTGCCGGTGCCGTGTCGGGACAACGAGGCAATGAACCTGCAACAGGTCGCGACGCTGATTTCGGAACGACTCGTCGACCTGTATCGGCGCGATGCCGACGGTCACGTGCCGGCCCTGCGCGGGGACAGCCCGTTCCAGCACGATCCGAACTGGAAGGACCTGTGCTTCTTCTACGAATATTTCCACGCCGATACCGGCGAGGGCCTCGGCGCCTCGCACCAGACCGGCTGGACCGGTCTACTCGCGAACCTGGTCATGCGTCGGCATCGCCAGAATATCCCGGCCTACTGGCGCGGGAGCCAGGCAGGGTAGGTATGCGGGCGACGGCCCGCTCGTGTCAATGCGCCTGTGTCGATCCCGTCGACCTCGGTCCTTCCACCGTCGATGACCTGGCTTCTCAAGCCCGCCGCGTCGAGCCTAAGGTAGCCCGGCGCCCGGCACGGCGACGTCGACAACCTCGACACGCCCGCTTTTCAGTTCGCGCGCCCGCTCCGGATCATCGGTTTCCGACGTCATGACGAACAGCGTTCGTCGGTCCGACCCGCCGAGCATGCACGCATAGGGTGTGCCGGCCGGCTCGATGCGTATGTCGGTCTCACCGCCCGCGCTCACCCGCATGACGGCACCCGCCGAAGGGGATGCAACCCACACTGCACCGTCGGCGTCGAGGCAAATGCCGTCGGGGCGTGCGTCGCCGAGGTCGGCCCAGGTACGGCGGTTGCTCAAAGAACCGTCGGGGGCAACGTCGAACGCGGTCAGCCTCGCGGCAAACGTCTCGGCGACGACCAGCATTTTCCCATCGGGTGTCAGGATCATGCCGTTCGGGAAGATCAGGTCGTCGGCGACGACGCGCGCGTGGCCATCTGAGTCGATCATGATCACTTCGGCGGGTGCGACGTCGGCGCCGGCGTGCAGGTCATAACCGAAGTTACCGACATAGGCGCGGCCATGCGCATCGATCAGCATGTCGTTGCAGTGAAACGACGCGAGTCGCGACAGGTCCGCATAGGTCTCGACGCGACCGTCCCGCAGGCGCAGTACCTCTCGCTCCGTCATTGATACGACGGCGAGCGAGCCGTCTGGCAGCCAGCCAAGCCCGCCGGGGAGGTCGTCTGTCTCTGCGATAATCTCGAGATTGCCGTGGAGATCGACCGCCAGCACCTGGCGGGCGTGTTGATCCGTGAACCAGAGTCGGTCACGGTGCCAGCGCGGTGCCTCGGGGAACATCAGCCCGTCGGCGAGCACGCGCGGCAGCGCAGAGTTGTCGATCAGTTCCAGAGCGCACATGATGTCTTCGACGGTGTCGTGTGGCGACTGATCGATGTCGATGCTCGCGGCGTCGAACGGAATCTCGAGATCCTCGAACTGGCTCTTAAGCAGACCTTCCTTCATGAAGTGTCCGACGCGCATCTTCAGGCGTTCGAGGATCAGGTCGAAGCTGCCCGCCAGGAATACAAGCTGCACCCGCTCGTCGTCCACGAGTAACTGTTTGCGATAGCTGAGCTTCAGCGCGGAGCACGACAGTACCGCGGACTCGTCCGCATCGAGTAGCTCGCGTATCAGCTCGCCCAGCCGCGCCAGCCATGGCGCGCGATCGTCGTCCGTCAGCGGCTTGCCGCGCGCCATCTTGTCGACGTTCGCGGCCGGGTGGAAATCGTCTCCCTCGCAGAAGCGCCAGCCGAGACGCTCGGCCAGTGCCTTGCCGACAGTGGTCTTGCCGGCTCCGGACACACCCATGACGATAATGATCACGCGACACCTCGAGCGCAGAAAGCAGCGATCGGAAGCCGGTTCATTCGGGATCCCCCCACAGGTCGCCGAGTTCGGTCAATCGCAGAATTTCGGCCATGCGCAAATGCGGCTCGAACTTTACGCCGACGGCGCCGGGATTCGGAGGCCCGACGGCCCGCGTTGGTTGATAGAGCGTTAAGATGTGGCGATTCTACGTGATATCGGTATGACTGGAGAGGCCCATGTCCGGAAAAAAACTCAGGATAGAAGTGGTGTCGGACCCCGTGTGCCCATGGTGCTATGTCGGCAAGCGTCGGCTGGAGCGCGCGCTCGACCAGCGGCCCGGGCTGGATATCGATGTTCTATGGCAACCGTTCCAGCTGAACCCGGACATGCCGCGTGAAGGTCGTAACCGTCGCGAGTACTACCGCGAAAAGTTCGGCGCCGAAGCGGCGGAGACGATGCTGGCGGGCATGCAGCAGACGGGTGAAGAAGTTGGAATAGAGTTCGGTAGTGATCCCGACGCGATGGCGCCGAATACATTGTCCGCTCACGTGCTGATGCACTGGGCCAGGGCGGATCAAGGCATCGACGCGAGCGCAGTGACGGAGAAGCTGTTCGCAGCGCATCACGTGGATTGCGAGGATATCGGCGATCACGCCGTGCTGATAAGGATCGCGGGCGAGGTCGGGATGGACGAGGGCGTCGTCGCCGAGCGTCTCGCGGCCGGCGTCGACGAAGAGACGGTTAAAGAGAAGATCGCTCGCTCCGTAGCGCTGGGCGTTTCCGGCGTGCCGTTCTTCATCGTCAACGGCAAGTATGGAATCTCCGGGGCTCAGCCGCCGGAGATCCTGGTTGACGCGTTCGATCAGATCGCGGCCGAATCTTCCGGCGCGAATAGCGCGTGACGACCTACTGACCGAGCAGGACGCCCTGCAGTTCGGCCAGGTCGGCGATCGTCAGTTCACCGTCGCCCAGCACCACCGGGTGCACGTCGGCTCGATATTGCTGCTGGCTGTTCAGGGCCAGCTCGTTTGTCATTGCCTGTTGCAGCAGCAACAAATCCTTTACGTCTATCGTGCCGTTGCCGTCGATGTCCCCGCGGATGCCGCTCTGCGCCGGATCCAGCGGGTACTGATCATAGATGTCGAGCACGCCGTCGTTGTCATCGTCGGCGTCGCACTCGTTGCCGAGCAGGTCTGAGTCCGTGTCGGTCTGGTCGAGGTTGCCGACCAGCGGGCAGTTGTCGAAGCCGTCGAGCACGGTATCGACGTCGCTGTCGGCGACCAGCGGATCGGTCTCATCGATGCCGACCACGCCGTCGGCATTGCCGTCTTCTTCGGTGTCGGCCGCCCCGTCACCGTCGCGATCCAGCAGCAGCTCGACCGAGTCGGTTGCGACCGAAGCCGCGCCGCCGTCGCCGGCACAGCTGGTTACATTGATGAAGGGCCGCAAGTCTGATGTATCGAGACTCGCATTCGTGACGGTGCCGACATGCACGTGATCGACGAACACGGCAAACTGGTCGCCGTTCTTCGCGATGCGCAAATCGACGGGGACACCTTGCAGTGGTGCGGTGACAGCGGCAATCGGCGTGTCCGTGACGACCGCGTTCTCGACCGACCGAATCACCGCATGGGGTGCCGTGTCGTTGTCCAGGACGATCTCGATGCGATTCGCCGGGTCCGTTTCACCCATCAGGCCAATCGCAGCATCGCCGTATCCATCGGCTTGCAGCGACGCTCGATATACCGTGGTCGCCGAGTTCACCGCGGCCTGGCTTTCGACGCTCAGCACATCGCAGCTCGCTGCCGGTAACGGTACCGCAGCGGTCAGGTTCGTTCCGCTTTCGGTCAACGCGTAACCCGCGGGCGGCATTCCGCGCAGATACCAGCGGTCGTCGACCAGCGCATCGTCGAAGTGATCGCGAAACAGCACATAGTTGACGCCGTTGGCGCCTTCCGGCGCACTGGCCGCGCTCTGCGGGTCGGTGCCCGCTTTGTATTCGTCTCCGTTTGGAATGTCGTCGAGGTCGTCATCGACGGCATCATCGGCGACGAGTGGATCGGTACCGTTTGCCGCCTCCCAGCTGTCAGGCATGCCGTCGAGGTCGCCGTCCGGAATGGGCTGATACGTGACGACGAGCGCGTCGCTGGATTGATTGGCGGCGGCGCTGCCGTCCGTGGCGACGATGGTCAGCGTGTTGACGCCCGGCGTCAGCACGATATCGAGGTCCCAGTTCGCGATGTTGCCGAATACCGCGGAGCCGTTGTTGGCTGCAACTCCGTTGACGGTAACCTGTGCGACGCCGCTGTCGCCACTACCGCCATCGGTTGCGGTACCGGAGATCGTGATCGTATCCGTGATGACCGTGGGGCCGGCCGGGTCCGTCGCGGTGTTGGCGATGACGGGCGCCAGCGTATCGACCGTGCGGATATACACCGCGAGTTCGGTGCCGATCCCGCCGGGTCGGCTCCAGGTCTGGTCGCCAGCGAGGACGGTGACGCCGGGTTGCTCGACGGAATTGCCGGTATCCGCATCGAACCAGGTGAAATCGTAAACGCCGGCGGTCATGTCCTGCAGGCCGATATCGCCCGACAGATTCCAGGCGTAGGCGATGTAGCTGACCCCGGGATTGGACAGCACATAGTCGGTGCCCCCGAAAGCGAGTTCGTCATGAGGCGCCATCTCATAGAACCTGGTTGATTCCATGAAGCTCACCAACTTGCCGCAGTCCTGCAAGGTCGTTACCGGCGTATCCGTAATGTTCCACCCGTTGGCCATCACGTAGCCGCCGCCCATGGCGATCGCCCAATTCTTCTGCCGGGCGATTGATTCGGTGCCGTGGTTCTTCGCTTCCGCCATGTTGAGGCTGTAGCGGCCCGCCGCGAGATCCCATGCGTCCACCAGCGAGTTGTGGAGGGTCGTCGCGCCGGGGCTGGTGTTGTCCTGAATCAGGAATTGATCGATGACGGGGTTGTCGGCGAACTCGAAAAAATCGATTCCGGTGAGCTTGAGTACGCCGATCGGATGATCGTGGTCATCCGTCGCTCGAATCTGTTCTGCGATCTTCTCGGTGTGCTCGACGTAGTCGGGGCCCAACTCCTCGGCCTCTTCGCTGACGACCCATACCAGGTTCTCGAGATGCTCTAGTTGATTCACCAGGGTCTCGATGAAATAAGCTTCTTGTGGATGCAAGTTGCCTGCCCCGTCCAGGGGCCAGCCGATTTCCGTCGAGATTCTGATGGCGTCGTCGTAGAAGAAGAAGTAAATAGCGATCCCGTTGTCGTCCATTTCCGTCAGCCAGGTGACCCACTGGTCGATAATGTCCTGATCGATGTTCTGAGTGAAATTACTGTCGATAAACGGATTGTGATCAGCCCAGCCGTCGCCGAACGTCCGAATCGCCTGCATGTAAAAACTATTCGCACCCGTGCCTTTGACCTTGTCGATCAATGCCATTTGATCGCCGTTGCGCGTGCCGTCCGCGTTGCGCGAACCGCGGTAGAGAAAGTCTTCGGGATCGCCAGGGCCGCAGAGGAAGAAAGGGCCGCCGTTATGGCGCCCGAACCATTGCGGATAGCCGGGATGGACGATGATCTGGCCGGGCAGGGGTGCAGCGCTCGATGATCCGGCCGCCCCGACGCAGCAGATGAGCAACGCAAGCAGAGCCGCCTTTACGCCCGCCCTCGAGCGCCACTTCGATCGTTGTGAAGAATTGCCAGCCATTAAACTATCTATCTGCCTGCGACGTGATGTGGTCACCAGTATAGGCCTCCTGATCGAGCGCGGGGCGTCCGTTTTCACAATTCGCAGCGACGACGGCATGCGGGATCAAACCGCAGCCAGTGCCGAATCGGGTGAAAAGCTTGGTATCTCGTACCCGGCGTTTTACAGTCAACAAAATAACAACGATTGGGTGGGCAAGATGGACAGAGACACGGCGGTCCGGATGGCGCAACACGCCATCAAGGCGAAGAACAAGCGGCTGGTCGACGCGATCCTGAAACTCAAGACCGAGCGCGAGCAGAGTTCGCAAACGGCGAAGCCGATCGAACAACGGCCGCTGATCGCGGTGACGTGTTCCACCGGCTGGGAGGGTTACGCGGTCGTCGAGGAACTCACCAAGACGCACAAATTCCGGGTGCGCGCACTCTACCGCACGCCGGGCACGCAGGCAGCCGAGCGGCTCGACCGGTTGCTGGAGAAGACCGAGGCCGAGCACCCGGGGCTATTGACCCTGCACTCCGGCATGGACATGACGTCGGCCGACAAGCTGACCGAGGGTTTCAGGGATTGCGACGGCGTCGTC